>DMIX01000081.1 GCA_003451975.1 Propionibacteriaceae bacterium | reverse complement strand
TCGGGCTGATCTTGGGAATGAACTGACTATGGTACCATTCCTTACCTTTGGCGCGGATCAGAATGAAGCGCGTCAGGATGCCGGCGATGAAGGGAATCCCCAGGTAAATGAATACGCTCTGGGCGATCTCGCCGATGCTGATTTCAACCAGGCTGCCCTGCAGCCCGAACCACGTCGGCAGCACGGTGATAAACACGTACGCATAGACGCTGTAGAACAGTACCTGGAAGATACTGTTGAATGCCACCAATCCGGCAGCGTATTCGGGGTCGCCTTCGGCGAGCTCGTTCCACACGATCACCATTGCAATGCAGCGGGCCAGGCCGATCATAATCAGGCCGACCATGTAGTCCGGCATGTCCGCCAGGAAGACGATGGCGAGGACGAACATCAGGATTGGCCCGATGATCCAGTTTTGCACCAGCGAGAGCCCCAGCACCTTCCAGTTGCGGAAGACATCACCCAGCTCCTCGTAGCGGACTTTTGCCAGGGGGGGGTACATCATCAGGATCAGCCCGATCGCGATGGGGATGTTGGTCGTGCCGACCTGGAACTGGTTGATGAATCCTTCGGCCTGGGGTACCAGGTATCCCAGGCCGACGCCGACCGCCATTGCCAGGAAGATCCACAGTGTCAGATAACGGTCCAGCGTCGACAGCTTACGCACTGCACGCGCACTTTCCATCGATTTTGTGCCGGAAGATAAGGAAGCCATCTCTTGTCTATTCTCCTTTGCTTTCTGTCTGCTGATTATATCGGGTGGACACTTCTTCCACCCATGATTTTATTCGTTGTTCGATCTGATCGCGGATTTCCCGAAATTTCGCCAGCTTCTCCGCTTCGGTGCCCTGAAAAGCGACCGGATCCTCGAAAGGCCAATATTTACGTTGGCTGACTCCGGGGAAAATCGGACATTTGGCCTCCGCATTGGTGCAAACCGTAATCAAGAACCCGAAGTGTTCCTTGCCGAGATACTGGCTCACCGGTTTCGAATACTGGTCGCTAATGTCGATGCCGACTTCTTCCAGCACCTTGATCGTGTACGGGTGGATCGGTTTCGGCTCGAGCCCTGCACTGAAAGGGATAAGCACCTCACTTCCGTACTTCCTGGTGAACGCTTCAGCCATCTGACTGCGCGCCGAATTACCGGTGCACAGAAACAACACCTTGATTTTCTTCTCCACTGGTCACCTCTTTCTGTTTGAAATTGCGATCAGTCAGGCCCGTTCTCAGCTGTGTGCTTATTGGGTGCGTCGTCTGGTGTTGTCTCAGGCCAGCGCCTGGACAGCTTGTTCCATTTCCTCGTGCAGCACGGTGTTTATTATATCCAGCACTTCGAAGACACGTGCATCCACGACGTCGTACATCACCCGGCTACCATCGCGGTATGATCTGACGAGTTGGCCGCCGCGCAGCACCGCCAGGTGTTGCGCGATGTTCGATTGGCGCAACCCCAGCGCCGGTTCGATCTCGCAACTGCAGATCGCGCCGTTGCGCATCATCTCCAGAATCGCGATGCGTGTTGGATGAGACAGAGCTTTGAAAGCCCGTGTCTGCATTCTGAAAGCACGTTCGCTCATCGTACTCCCTCCTTGTTCAGTCTGGTGTATTTCAGAGTAAGGGGCGAACTGTCATTCTGAGGAGCGGAGCGACGAAGAATCTCTGTCTCAGGCGGGAGTTGAGACCCTTCGCCTGCGTCTCAGGGTGACAGGGCATGGCTTCTGCCCCGAATTTGAAATACACCTGTTCGGCCCGTTGCAAACCTAGCTCAGCCTAACGCCCCGCTAAGCAGCGATTCGATCTCCGCCTTGCTCGGTAGTCGTCCGTAGGACAGCACCTGCCCATCCACGACCAGTCCCGGCGTGGCGGCGATTTCGTAAGCCATGATGTCGTCGATGTCCGTGACTTTAGTGAACGTTGCGTCGATGCCCATCTCCGTCGTGACTTCCCGTGTGATCTGCTCCAACCGCTTGCATTTGGGGCAACCCATGCCCAAAATTTTGATGTCCATCTGTTTTCCTTTCATTTACCTTTGATTGTATCACCATCATCCCACAAACCAGCCGAAGATCAGGCCTGCCAGCGTACTGCACAGCGCTACCAGACCGACATAGACCCAGGTTTTTGTCTTGCCGATCACCTTTGCGGTCACCAGGATGCTCTGGATACTCAGTTCCGGGTCCGCCATCAGGTAAGCGAGCAGGGGACCGCGGTGCATTCCCAGGTCCAGGAACATGTTGGCGATAGGCACTTCCACGAGCGTCGGGAAGTACATGAACACACCAAACACGACGCCGACGACATTGGCGAGGAGGGTGTTTTGCCCTGCGATTGTCTCGATCAACGTTGGCGGGATGATGACCCGTGCCACTCCGGCGGCGAACACACCTACGATAAGCAGTGGGAAGATTTGTTTGACGAAACGCCATGTTTCCCACAGCCATTCCTGGACTTCGTGGGGTTCCAGCTTCTTCCACGCGACCCAGACGATAGCAAAAATAACGAGCAGTTCGCCCCAGAAACGCCCGGTGAAATATACCATCAGGCTATCCGGCCCACTCGCCATGCGCACAGCGGCGATGAGCAGGGTCAGCGCGGCAAATGCGAGCGCGATCCATGACCAGACGTTGAACCCTTCATCGATGTGGTTCAGGCCCAACCAGGCGGTCACGGCGATGATCGCGAGCATGACGATGAGCAGTAGACCCTGGACCGAGACTCCCTCCTGCCCCAGCGTCGCGTCGCAGGGGATCAAGCTATCCAACGTGGCCTGCAATTGGTCCGTACCTGGCACAGGCAGAGCGACCGCGGCGTACGCGTTGGTGAACAGGCCAATCCCGAGCGTACCGACGATCAGCAGTGCGAGCAGCAACAGCATGAAGGCGACGATCGCGGGCTTGACGCGCGCTTGTCCCGCAAACATGCGGCCATTCACGGTGTCTTCGTTATGCGCTTGATCGTCCCTGGCGAAGAGCAATGCCATGACCAGGCCAATGCCGATGCCGAAGACGATGGACAAGACCACACGGGCTGTGGCGATGTCCATGCCGATAGCGACGCCGGTGTAAGTCACAGCGAGAATGTTGATTGCCGGTCCGACGAACAGGAAGGTGATCGCCGGGCCCAGCCCGGCCCCTTTCTTGTAGATCCCCGCAAACAGTGGCAGAATGGTACACGAACACACCGCGAGTACGAAACCGCCGATTGCGGCCATCGGGTACGACAACCACTTCGGTGCATCCTTACCCAGGTAATGGGTGATCGTCTCCTTTGGTATGAGCGCGGCCATCGCCCCGGCGATGAAGAACGCGGGCACGAGACAAAGCAGCACGTGTGCAGCCAGGTACGATGCCAGGCTGCCGAATCCTGCTTGCAACATATCAATGACGGGTATTGTGAATGGCAAGTGACCTCCCGAATTCCCTGAAACCGCTATGCAAATTTCATGATAGTCGTATATTCGAATTTGCGAATATAATTATAGTCGAATTGTCTCACAGGGGATGTAGTCTGGATTACGTTGCAGGAGTATGTGAAGTTACGGGTGGTGTCGGTGCCATACAAGAGGCCGGCCCTCACCCCCTCACCGCGCAAGAGGGAGAGGGCCGGTGTAGGTGATTTTGTGTGCCGGTCGCCATACGATCGACGATGAAGTTGCCAGGCTACTTATTGCGGCAAGGTGAGCAGCCACAGGTTGTGGTCGCGGGCGGAGACGAACACGAGCTTGCGCCCATCAGGCGAGACCGCCCAATCCCCATCGTTGACCTTGAACGCGGGGTCGTCGGGGCCATGCAGCAGGCGTGTCTCCTGTGTGGCCGCGTCGAGCTCCCATAGTTCGTGATTCGTTGCGGCGAACTGCAGCGGGATCAGCAGCAGGCGCTGATCGTCGCGCCACTGGTAGGAGCCGAACATCGCCGGCACTACCTGGAAGCGCGCCGTGCCGTCCGTCCGCGCGACCCACAGACCGTTTGCCGTTGGGTCGGGGTTCGGCGCCACGTAGTAGGCGACCCATGAGCCATCCGCCGACAGGATCTGCCCGCGCAGGTTGTCGGCGCGGGCGAGCTCGGTGAGCGTCCCGTCGGGGACGGACAGGCGATAGAGCACGCGCTCCAGCGTGCTCGGCGTATCGCGGCCACTGATGAGCAGCGCATCGTCCGAGATCCAGCCGCTGACGCTCGCGCCGTTCAGCACGGCGAGCTGTGTCTCGTTGCCGCCATCCAGATCGGCGATCCAGATGCGACTCGTGCCGCCGCCAGTCGACGCACTACCGCGCGACCAGGCGATGCGCGTCTCGCCCGGCGAGATCGTCACCGACGCGCCTTGCGCGGGTACGGTCCAACGGGTTCCGTCGGCGACGCGCTCCAGCGTCGTCGCACCGGGCTGCAGATCAATGACGTAGTCCATTCCCGGCGAGTACAGCGCAATGCGCGGCGTGACCAGCGCAGGCTGCAGCGGGCTGGCCGTGTCGACGCCGTAGATACCTGCCGGCGCCGACTCGTCGGGCTTGTCGATGAACAGCACCTGACGCGAATCCTCCGACCAGAACGGACGCGTGCAGCAGCCGTCCGCGGTCAGCGGGGCGAGGTGGGTGGCTGCTTCGGGCACGTCAGCGTGCGCCGGTAGCCACACGGCGGTCAGCAGCAGGAGCGTTGCGGCCGCCAACGCCAGGCGAAATTGGGTGGTGTGCAGTGTCGTTTTCATGTTATCCTCACTCAGCGTGGCCCCGCGTTCCAGTCGGGCGGCCACGGGTTGTCGAAATCGTTGAGAATCGGCCCACCGGTGACCGCTTCCGGTTGGTCCTCGATGTGCTGCCATTGGCGTGGATTGTCCAGGTTATACTCGAAGCCGGGACCGAACGAGCCGATCAGCGCCAGGTTGTCCCAATCGGCGTCGATCAGCGTCGCCGGGTTGTACTTCCACACGTGTTGCAGGTCGCGGATCTCCAGGTGCAGGTGCGGGCGGCCACGGCAGGTGCTGCTCGCCGAATCGCCGCTCAGGGCGATCAACTCGCCCTGCTTCACTTCTTGGCCGACGGTCAGCTCCGGCGGCTCCAGCAGATGCCCGTAGAACGAGGCGTATTCCTCGGTCGGGTGGTCGATCATCAGGTTGTGCGGCGGCGAGCCGAAGTTCTGATTGTCTACGGCGAAGACCACGCCGTCGGCGATGGCGACGATAGGGGTACCGCACGGTGTGCTGAAGTCCACGCCGAAGTGGATGCCGCCGCTACGCACGTAGGTGCGGTTGCGCTGGCGGTACGCGCCGAGCGTGTTGCCATAGGGCTGCCCGAGCAGCCAGGTCCCCGGTCCGGGCGGATCCTGAAACGGCAGGATGAATGGCCGCTCGGGGGCCTCCGCGTCCTCCTGCGCCACGGTGGCGCCAGGCACGGATGCGGCGATCGCCAGCACCATTAGGGGAATCGCCGCCCAGGTGAGCAATCGTGTCCGAGTCGATGTGTGCATGGTTGATGTACTCCTTGAGTGAAGCGCACGGTCTCCGCGACGCTGCGGCGACGGTTGCGACAGGATTGGCAGCGCCCGCCGCCGTGGCGTCGCGCAGAGCGTGATTATACCCGTAGGGGGTGTAAACTCAAAAAGCGAGGTTCGCGGCTGTGCCCCCATGGACTGCACAAGCCACGCTTGCGCCGGCGACATCGCGGCCGCGGTCCGGCAGAGCAGCCCCCTCCCCACCCTCTCCCGAAACCAGGAGAGGGAACCGGGCGGTCCTAACGGCGACCGTTGTCCTGACCCGGCGCGGGCATGCATACCCCACGTGGGCGTAGTCTAGACGCTTGATGCATATTG
>DMIX01000276.1 GCA_003451975.1 Propionibacteriaceae bacterium | reverse complement strand
TCGCCCAGTGGCACGCAATCGGGGAATGCCGATTCAGGCACGATGGCGTCCTGGGACATCAACCAGACTCCCCGCGATCAACTCGTCAGCGGTGACCTCGTGGCTGCGATTGCCAACCCGATCAATAACTGGAACCTCGCCTCACTCGACGGCAGCAGCCAAGAAGCTGCCTTCCTGTTGTCGGCGATCAGTCCCGACTACTACGACTACGACGGCAGTGGCGCCGCCACGATGAACTCCGACTACCTGCTTGCCGCCGAACCCGCCGTGGTCGATGCGGCCTCCGGGCAGCAACTGGTGGTCACCCTGACCCTGAATCCGAAGGCGGTGTGGAACGACGGCAGCCCCATCCAGGCTCAGGATTGGATCGCCACCTGGAAAGCGCTCAACGGCAGCGATCCCAACTTCGCAGTCGCCGACACCACCGGGTGGGACGCGTTGTCCTCGGTCGCGGCAGGGACGGATCCCTTCCACGTCGTGCTCACCTTCACCTCGACCTACCCCGACTGGGTCGGGCTGGTCGCAGGCGGGCCGATGCATGCCGACGGTGTGGCTACACCGGAAATCTTCAACCAGGGGTGGACGACTTTCCACGACGAGTACTTCACCGGACCGTTCGCGGTGACCGACTGGAACAAGACCAGCGGAGTCGTGACGATGACGCCCAATCCGCACTGGTGGGGTGATCCGGCGCTGCTGACGGCCATCACCTGGAAGCCCCTGGCCAGCGATGCCATGGCAGCCGCGTTCGCCAACCAAGAGGTCGACTATTTCGACATCGGCCCCGACGTGGCCGCCTACGCTCAGGCCGCCGGTGCAGCCGACTCGCAGGTGCGGGTTGGTCGCTCACCGGACTTCCGCCAGTTCACGTTCAACTCCGAGTCGCCCAATCTGAGCGATGTGCGGGTGCGTCAGGCGATCGCGATGGGCTTGGACCGCGGGCAGCTTGCGGCCTCCGATCTGGCCGGATTGCCCGTCGATCAGACGCCGCTGAACAATAACTTGTATGTGAAAGATCAGGCCGGCTACGTCGATCAGGCCGAGGCCACCGGCATCGACTATGACCCGACCAAGGCTGCTGCCCTATTGGATACCGCCGGGTGGACGATGAATGACACGACCGGCTACCGGGAGAAGGACGGTACCGAACTCGCGGTCAACTACGTCGCGTTCGAAGGCCTGGACGTCTCGGAGAACGAGGGCCTGCAAGCTCAGCAGATGTTGAAGCAGATCGGTGTGAAGCTGATCATCAAGAATTCCCCCCAAAGTGACTACCTGAAGGTGCTGACTCAGCACGAGTTCGACATCGTGGCGTTCTCCTGGTCTCGATCGGCGTACCCGCTGTCGGGTATCGAGCAGACCTATGGCGGCACCGTCGTGGATGGAACGTTCACCCCCAATCCGCAGAATGTGGCCCAGTTGGAGATTCCTGCCGTGCAGGAGTTGGCGCCGCAGATCGCCACCGACATGGATCCGATGCATCGCGCCGAACTCGGCAACCAGGTTGCGCGAGCGATCTGGGAAGCGGTGCACACGCTGCCGCTGTACCAGCGCCCGGCCGTGGTGGGCGTGCGGGCCACCTTGGCCAATATCGGTGCCATGGGGTTGGCGCGTGCCCCGAAGTGGGAAGACGTCGGTTACACCAAGTGAGCTGAATCCACTCCCTGTGCGGGGGGTGGGACGACCTTCGGGTCCGCGCCCAGCTGGGAGTGGCTAGAGCAGTTCCTCGATCTGGGCGACTCCCAATGCCGTGCCGCCAGCCTCTTGCAGGGACGCTGCCAGGGGCGCGACGCCGGCCAGAGTGCCGGAGCCGGCCAGAATGAGATCGGCTGTGTGGGCAACTCGCTCGGTGGACAGCTGCCAGGCCGGGATGACCCGGGCCGCGTCCAGCTCGTGGAGGCGGTAGGCGTTGAGGAACTGGTCGCCACCCAGTGGTGTCACGACCATGGGGACTGCTGCTGCGGCCGCTTCGGTGATGGTGCCGAACCCGCCGTGGGTGAAGCACAAATCGGCTTGGGCGAGCACCTCGGTCTGGGGGACGTAGGGGTAGACCAGGATGTTGTCGGCCACGGGCCCGAGATCGTAGGTGCCGCCGGGCCTCGCCAAGCTCAACACGACCAGCGCTTCGGTGTTGGCGAAAGCCTGAGCGATCCGCCGGTAATAGCCGGTCCACCCGTTGTAGATCGTGCCCAAGCTGGCGTAGATCACGGGCCCGGGGTGCTGCCGCAGTCGCTCGATGGGGAATTCGAGGCCCGTGGACGCGCGCGGGCGTGCAATGGGACCCAGGTAGACGCAGGTGTCGTCGAAATCGTCGGCGCGGGGTTGGAGATAGCGACTCGATACGGTCAGGTTCAACGTCGAGGACTGGGGGCCGAGCACGTCGATGACATCGTGGCCGTGGTTACCGAACAGGGCGCGTCCGATGATCTGGCTGGCTCCCTGACGCAACCAGCGGTTCGTCAGCCCGTGGCGGACCAGCGGCGGCAGCGCGCGGGCCTGGGCGGCCAACTCGGCCACGGTGCGCTCGTTCTGCCAGAACATCGGCGAGAACCGCACGACCGGGACCGAGAGTCGTCGTTCGATGTCAGCGAATTGGGGCTGCAGACCGGTGGCGACCACCACGTCGTAGTCGTTGCCACGACCTACGACCTGCCTGGTGAGGTCGTCGAAGAAGAACCGCGCCCCAAGCGCCTGGTGTGGACGGTCCACCGGTTTGCCGTGGAGATAGTCGGCGTAGGGCAGAACCGTGGCGCCGCACTGTTCCACTTCGGTGCGGAACGCCTCCGGCATCAGATAGTCGACAGTGTGGCCGGACGCCACTAGTGCAGCCGCCAGCCCAAAGGTGGGGTTGGCTTGCCCGTAGGTGGGAATGCCCGAAAACAGAATGCGTGCCATGGCAGGTATTCACCGTTGTCAGTGCGGGAAAATGGGGTTGAGTTGCGATGCTCAGCACCGAGGTGCCGAGGCTGGTGGACCTCCGTAGGTGCTTCTCAAACCCCCCGAGGCCGCTCCGCACGCTGATCTCCCGCGTCGTCAAGGGGTCTCACCGTCGGCGACGCCGCCCGCAGGGCTCCCAGGTGGTCGATCAGCGGGGTCCGGTGCGCGGAAGTTCGTGCCAGTCTCAAACCCGTTTGAGTGCCTCGAATCACGCCGAGTTACTCGCTGGGTACGCCGATGGAGTGCCCGTTCACGAGCTGGCGACTCGCTTCCAGGTACACCGCGGTACCGTGACGAAGCTCGTCCGCCAGGCCGGACTCGCCGTCCGGCGGCCGGCCGTGCCGGAGCCGGTGCGTCAAGAGGCGGTGCGTCTCTACGTCGATGGTCTGACGCTGGTGGAGGTTGGCGAGCGGCTCGGCATCAACGACAAGACCGTTCGCCTGTTGGTGATCGAGGCTGGCGGCACGCTGCGTCCTCGTGGTC
>DMIX01000275.1 GCA_003451975.1 Propionibacteriaceae bacterium | reverse complement strand
ATGCTACCGGCAATTCCTCGCCTTTCTCGACCCGGGGGGCAATGAGTTAATGCGCTGGCTCGACAATTTCCAACAGCACGCCACCGACATCTTTGGGGTGAGCGAAATTGATCCGTGAACCACCGGTGCCGATCTTGGGTTCGGGGTAGAGCAGGCGGACGCCGCGCTCACGCAGGACCGCTGAGACCCGATCCAGGTCGGCGACGCGATAGCACAGTTGCTGCATTCCTGGCCCATTCTTGGCCAGGAACTTCGCAATGGTGGAGTTCTCGTTCAGTGGCGCGAGCAGCTGAATCTGGGCGTTCTCCGGGCCCTGGTCGCCGGTGCCGATCATGGCTTCCTCGACACCCTGCTCGGCATTCGTTTCTCGATGAAGCACGCGCCAGCCCATCACCTCGGTGTGGAACCGGATGGCTTCGTCGAGGTCGGGTACGGCCAGGCCGACGTGATCGATGCACACAAACAGATCGTCATTGTTCATGAGTCCAGCTTTCCACAGTTGACTAGGCGAGAACGGCGTCGACCACTTCTTTGGCCTCGGCTTGAACCTGCGCCAGATGTGCTGCGTCGCGCAGGGACTCTGCATAGATCTTGTAGACATTCTCCGTCCCGGAGGGGCGGGCAGCGAACCACGCCGAGGCGGTGGTGACCTTCAGCCCGCCGATCGGTGCGCCGTTGCCGGGTGCGTGGGTCAAGGTGGCGGTGATGGGCTCCCCAGCGAGTGTGGTGGCGGTGATGTCGGATGCGCTGAGCTTGGCCAGTTTGGCCTTCTGTTCGCGGCTGGCAGGTGCATCGATGCGCGCGTAATGCGAAGCGCCATATCGGGCCTCCATGGCGGCATAGAGCTGGCTTGGGGAGGAACCGGTCACCGCGCGGATCTCGCTAGCGAGCAGCGCCAGCAGAATGCCGTCCTTGTCGGTGGTCCAGGTGCTGCCATCGCGAGCGAGGAATGAGGCCCCGGCAGATTCTTCGCCGCCGAATCCGAGATCACCACTGATCAAGCCGGGCACGAACCACTTGAATCCGACCGGAACCTCGACCAGGGTGCGGCCAAGGTCTGCCGCGACCTTGTCGATGATGGACGAAGACACCAGGGTCTTTCCGACTGCGGCTCCGGCAGCCCACTGCGGGCGGTGATCGAACAGGTAGCTGATCGCGACGGCGAGGTAGGCGTTGGGATTGAGTAGTCCAGCGTCCGGGGTGACGATGCCGTGGCGATCAGAATCGGCGTCGTTGCCGGTGCTGATATCGAAGGAGTCGCGGTTTGCGATCAAACCGGCCATCGCGTAAGGGCTGGAGCAATCCATGCGAATCTTGCCGTCCCAGTCCAGGCTCATGAAACTCCAGGTCGGATCGACGCTGGGATTGACCACGGTGAGGTCCAGGTTGAGCCGCTCGGCGATGTAGGCCCAGTACTGCACTGACGCGCCCCCCAAGGGATCGGCGCCGATTCGCACCCCGGATCCGGCTATGGCGTCCAGATCGATGGCGTTGTGCAGGTCCTCGCAGTAGGCACCGAGGTAGTCCACGCGGGTGACCTCGGCGGCGGCGCGCTGGTAGGGCGTCCGTACGATGGCGCCGGGATCACGCAGCAACTCGTTGGCCCGCGCCGCGATCCAACTGGTGGCGTCGGTGTCTGCCGGGCCGCCGTGCGGCGGGTTGTACTTGAAGCCGCCGTCGCGCGGGGGGTTGTGGGACGGCGTGACGACGATGCCATCGGCGCGCGGCCCGGAGTGATCACGGTTGTAGACGATGATGGCTCGCGACACCGCCGGGGTCGGCGTGAAATCGGAATCCGCCTCGGCATGCACCGCCACGCCGTGGGCGTGCAGGACCTCGATAGCGGTGCGCCACGCAGGACCGGAGAGGATGTGAGTGTCCTTACCGATGAATAACGGGCCGGTGATGCCCTGGCCTGCGCGGTATTCCACGATGGCTTGAGTGGTGGCAGCAATGTGGGCGTCGTTGAATGCGGCATCCAAACTCGAGCCGCGATGCCCGGAGGTGCCGAAGACTACCTGCTGATCGGGATTGTCCGGGTCGGGCCGCAGGTCGTAGTAGGCCGAGACCACGGCGTCGGGGTCGATGAGATCTTCAAGGCGGGCAACCTGGCCGGCGCGTTCATGAACCATGAGGCCATCTTGCCCGGCCTGGGCGCCAATTGCAGGTCATGGAAGAATGCCGGTATGAGTTTCAATCCCGCAGGAGCCATGGATCTGTCCGGCATCGTCGCAGCGGCGAAAGCGCCGCCGCCACCGCCGGGCGCGAGCTACGTGACGACGGTGGATACGCAGGGACTGGAGCAATTGATCGCAGCTTCTGCCCGCTACCCGATTGTGTTGGAGCTGAACTCTCCCCGGGCCAATGCCGACCAACTCTCGCGCGACCTGGTCGAACTCACCAATGAAGCCGGTGGTGCCTTCCTGCTGGCGCAGGTCGATATCGACGCGGAACCGCAACTCGCGCAGGCCTTGGGCATCCAGGCAGTACCGACGGTGATCGCGGTGATCGCCGGTCAGCTGGCGCCGCTGTGGCAGGGCACCCGCAACAAGGCCGAGGCCAAGGCCTATCTTGACCAGTTGCTACAGGTGGCTGCGGCCAACGGCGTAACCGGTCGAGCAGAGCCGGTGAGCGTGGCTGCCGATGCCGGGCCCGATCCCCGGTTTGCTGCGGCGGATGCCGCGCTGGCTAACGGTGACTTCGAACAGGCGGTGGTTGAGTTCGATGCGATCCTCGCCGCGACACCCCATGACCCTGAGGCGCAGGCCGGTCGCGCGCAGGCCGCCTTGTTGGCGCGCATCACCAAGCTGGAGCCGACGGCGGTGATGGCTGCCGCGGCGGCCGACCCGCGGAATGTGCAGGCAGGCCTGGATGCCGCCGATGTCGAACTGAGTCAAGGCCATCCGGAGGCTGCGTTCGACCGACTGATTGATCTGATCAGAGTTCTCGGCGGTACCGAACGCGAGACGGTTCGGGTGCGGTTGCTGGAATTGTTCGAGACCGTCGGCAACTCCGAGGAGTCGGTTCTCAGGGCTCGCCGCGAGCTGATGTCGGCGCTGTTCTGACCCGCCTGGGGTAGACCAGCACGAGCACCAAACCGGCCAGCGACACGATCCCGCTCACGGCGAAAATGCCGAGGAAGCCTTGATTGAGGGTCGCCGCGAAGGTGTTCTGCAGCGCTGCGGCACGAGCATCGATCTCGGGGGAGGTAGTCGGACTTCGCTGTCCGGAAGGCTGCCGGTACGGCGTCTCGCACCATGGTGAGCTTCGCGCTGCTGCCGCAAGGCTCTTCGGTGATTGCAGCCAAGTCCTTTCTCGCTGTGATCAAGTCCGAAGCGTGGCGAGGTGCTCACGGTCAGGCGGAACAGGTGTCCCTCTCGGCGGTCACTGGCTCCAGGTCAATGAGGGCCTAGGAGATGCGGGTGCCGCCTTCGAGGTAGAAGGTTTGCGACTCCTGTCGGGCCGACCAGGCGGCGTGGAGGCGCCCTTGGGCAAAGGGTGCCATGCGTGCGGCTGCCGCCGTCAGACCAAGCCAATGGACAGCCTCGATCTCTCGGCCGTCAGGGCGCAGCAGGTGCGGATCGGTGAGGGTTCCGGCGTCGAAGATGAGCTCCACGGCGTCCTCCCAGCCCAGGTAGGGAACCAACCAATCCACGACGAGCAGGCGCCCGACCTCGACGGTGTGGTCGAGCTCTTCCCGGACTTCACGGAGCAACCCGTCGCGGGGGCTCTCACCGATTTCGAGAATGCCGCCGGGTAGTTCGAAGTCGGGTTTGAAAGTGGTTTGCAGGATGCAGACTCGGTCCTGGGAATCGGTCAGCAGTAGGTGGGCGATCACCCGTTTGCGGGCGGTGACGGAGTTCATCACCGCGGTGAATGCCTCGCGACCCTCGATGGGATCCGAACGTAGCAGCGAATAGCACCACTCGTCGGCCAGGCCCACAGCAGTGCGACGCCGAGCTCGCGCCACGCCGTCGAGGCGAAAGCCGGCCTGATGCAGTGCTCGGCGATAGTCGCGGTTCGGGGCGGTCACGTACATCTCGACGCGGTGCACCTCAGGATCGGCCAGCGCTGCGTCGCGGGCAGCCTGGACCGCGGCAGCGGCCTCAGCCCCCGACCGAGCTGGATCGAGCGTGACGACGGCAACGCCATCGGTGATGGTGATGGGTAACACCGGGGTCAGGATTGGTCGGGATCGTGACGCAGGTAGACCGCGCCCAACGGCGGGACCACGACGGTCGCGCTGGCCGGGAAACCCTGATGGGGCCGATCAACAGCGACCACCCGTCCGAGATTGCCGAAGTTGTCGGTGCCGTTGTAAACCCCCGCATCGGAATTGAGTATCTCGGTCCACACCCCGGGCTCAGGCAGACCGATGCGGTACTGGGTCCATGGTTCGGAGGAGAAGTTGACGATCGCAGCAAGGTGGTTGCCCGCAGTGTCGTTGCGGATCCAGGAGTAGGTGTTGGCTCCGGCGTCGTCGGCGTTGATCCAGGCGAACCCGGCGGGGGAGGAGTCCAGCTCCCACAACGCCGGCGTGCGGCGATAGACCTCGTTGAGGTCCTTGAACAGTCGCTGCAGCCCGTGATGGCCCCAGAGATCGCTGACCCACCACTCCAGGCTCACCGCTTCGTTGAACTCGGTTCGCTGCCCGAACTCGCAGCCGGCGAAGATGAGCTTCTTGCCCGGGAAGGCCCACATGAAGGAATAGAAGGCCCGCAAGGTGGCGAACTGGCGCCAGGCGTCCTGTGGGACCTTGTTGATCATGGAACCCTTGCCGTGGACGACCTCGTCGTGCGAGATCGGCAGGATGAAATTCTCCGAGAAGGCATAGACCATCGCGAAGGTCATCTCGTTGTGGTGGTACTGGCGGTGGATCGGCTCCAACTCCAGGTAGCGCAACGAGTCGTTCATCCAACCCATATTCCATTTGAAGCCGAAACCGAGCCCGCCGGCGTCCACCGCGCGCGTCACGCCGTCGAAGGAGGTGGATTCCTCCGCGATCATGACCACTCCGGGGACCCGGTGATACAGGTGGGAGTTCACGTAGCGCAGGAAGTCGATTGCTTCCAGGTTTTCCCGACCGCCGTGAATATTGGGGACCCACTCTCCTTCGTTGCGGGAGTAGTCGAGGTAGAGCATTGAGGCGACTGCGTCGACCCGCAGCGCGTCGACGTGGAATTCGGTCACCCAGTACAAGGCGTTCGAAACGAGGAAGGACTTCACCTCGTTGCGCCCGTAGTTGAA
>DMIX01000094.1 GCA_003451975.1 Propionibacteriaceae bacterium | reverse complement strand
GTCATGGCCTCCACCACGGTGCGCAGCACTCGGGTGAACCGGGAGGGAAACTCCGCCATGCAGACTGCAGCGAGCAGCCCCAACGGAATGGAGATCGCCAACGCGATCGCGATCATGATCAAGGTGCCCACAGCGGCGTGCGCCATGCCGCCGACAGTCAACGGATCCAGGGGTCCAGCCAGGGAGAGATCCTGAACCCAGAAGTTCCACTGGCTGAAGGCCGCCGACCCTCGAATGAGGGCGAACACCACGACCAGGATCAGCGCCAGCAGCAAGGTGATGGCCGCAGAGTGGATGACCACTGCGATGATGCGGTCCTGCAGCGTGACGCGATCAGCGTCCAAGCTGACCATCACCGCATAGAGCCCGACGAAAAGCAGATAGGCGATCGCGACGAAACCGACCGGGCTGTCAATCGGCAGCACCTGAGTGGTGAGCCAGTAGGTGATCGCCACCGCAGCGAGGGCGGCACCGACGATTCGCACTATGTCATCGGCTCGGATTCCCGACAGCGGACGGCGAATCTGCCCGGCGGCATCGGTGGTGACATCCTCGGAGCGCACCTGGGTGCGGGCACCGATCATCGCCAGTCCGGTCGAGGCGTTCAGCAGATCGCTCATGGCGTCAGCTCGCCGCCCCGGATCGGGACCGTTGAATCAAGGCGCCGGCTGCGAAGTTGATTCCCATGGTGATGATGAACAACACCAATCCGGCGGCCATCAAGGCTGACAGCTCGAACTGAGACGCCTCGCCGTTGCGCAGGGCGATCAGAGCCGACACCGAGTTTGACCCGGTCGTCAGCACCTGCCAGTTGATGACGAAGACCGGGCTGATCACCAGATAGACCGCGATGGTCTCCCCCAGTGCCCGGCCTAGGCCCAGCATGGTGCCGCCGACGATGCCTCCGAAACCGAAGGGGTAAACGACGGTGCGGATCATGCCCCATTTGCTCGAACCCAGGGCGAGCGCGCCTTCGCGTTCACCGACCGGCGCCTGGGTGAAGACCTCACGCATGATGGAGGCTGCGATCGGTGCCACCATCATGGCCACCACCAGGCCAGCGATCAGCGCGCTGGCGGTGAACACCGTCGGGGTGGCCAGCGGATCGTCGGGATTGAACTGCGGCGCAGCGAAGATGGGGATCCACCCCAGGTAGGTGCTCAACCATTGCGCCACCGGCAGCACCTGGCCTTCCAGCCAGAACATTCCCCACAGTCCGTAGACCACGCTGGGAATGGCGGCCATTAGGTCCACCACGCCAACCAGGAGCCCGCGCAGGTGTTTGGGGGCGTACTCGGAGATGTAGGTGGCTGTGCCCAGCGCCAACGGCAGGGCCACGGTGATCGCGATCACCGCAATGGTCACGGTTCCGAAGAGGACCGCCGCAATCCCGAAACGGTGCGAGTTCGGCTCCCAGGCCTGTTCGGTGAAGAAGGAGAATCCGGCCGTGGACACCGCCTCCGCACCGCGCACGGCCAGGAACAGCCCGACCAAGGTCATCAACAGCAGTACCGCGACGCCGCCACCGTGGGTGACGACGCCGAAGGCACGATCCGAACCACCCAGCCGTGCCGTGATCGCCCGGGGTGAATCCGGTTGCGGACGCACGACGACCTCCGGTTCGGGTGGACGTGCCACCTGACCCAGCACCGCGGGGTTCGGCATCCAGTACTCCTGCTTTCCGTTCGGCCCCGCGACTGCGAGTCCGACGGCGTCAGCGTGCCAAAGGCGTCGCGGTCACCGTCGCGAGCTAGGTATCGGAATGCCCCGTGTCAGATGAACACCAGGAAACCGCTATCCCTCGCTCAGCGTCGCGCTGCGGTGCGGGCATGGGCCCCACATGCCTGCGGCAGCCGGGAGAACGGCTCGCCGACCCCACAACGCGCGATCCGGGACGATCCGTTAAGACGAACTGATGAGTTGGATGAAGTTGCCCTGAGAATTCACCCATTCGGACGATAAGTCCCCCGCGACGAGACCCCACCATCACCGCATTGCCATGCGGGGATCACCGTCTGGACAACTGCCAGCCATCTGGTGTTGACGTCGCCGTGTCACCATTCGAGTTGAGGCCCTGCGTTCCTGGCCGAGCGAAAGGCAGGTCGGTGTGATCCGGGTGGTCCTCGGTGATGACAATCTTCGACAGCGCAGGATGCTGCGTCAGCATTTGGAGCAATCCGGCGACATCGTGGTGGTCGGCGAGGCTGGCACCCACGAGGCGGTTCAGTTGCTGGCTCGGAATCGACGTCCACACGTTGTACTCACCGACGTATTGTTGGCAGGCAAGCCCGGCCTGGCCACCATTCGGGCGCTGACCGCACCGCAGCCGACCCGCGCGGTGAGCGTCATGGTGCTGACCTCCCACCGAAACCACGCCCGAGCGATCGATGCCCTCGATTGTGGCGCGATGGCCTTCCTGACCAGACCGATCAACAACGCCGACCTGGCATCGTTCGTGCGGGCTGCCGCTGCCGGCCAGGTGCTGCTCTCGGCCACCGTCACCACCGCGATCCGCGCCGAATTGGTGGCCCGCGGAGCGATGCTGTGGGGTGATCGGGATCCGATCACCGACCTGCTCACGACGACCGAACTCAGCGTGGTGGCCCTGCTGTGCTCAGGGTTGACCACCAATGAGGCGATCGCCGAGCAGCACCATGTGAGCGTCAACACCGTGCGATCCCAGTTGCAGCGGTGTCTACGCAAGACAGGCTTGAGCGATCGCACCCAACTGGCGCTGTGGGGCGTGCGGCACGGCCTGGGTCAGCCGAGCCGCCCTACGCCGCCACTGTCACCGGACCTGCTCGTGCTTCCGGATTCGGGGTAGCCGCTTGGCCAGCTCGGATTCGAAGAGGTGACGCACGGCTTCGGTGTCGACCTTGCCGTCGAGCATCGGCAGGTTCTTGGTGAACGCCCGTTGGCACACCACCAGCCAGGCCTGACCCATCGCCAAGGTGAATCCTGAAGCGACGGTGGCATTGATCACACCGCCTGCGACGGACCCGGCACCGGGAATCAGTTTCAGCAGGCTGGCTGCGGCAGCGCGGCCCGCCGAGGTGGCCACCGACGTCGATGCCACCGCCAGTAACGCCGACTTGTCCAGGCCGAAGCCGTGCAGGTGGGCGATGCGCGCCATCATCGACAACTGGATGGGCACCAGCACTGCCGCTGAAGAGAACGGGATCGGCACTGCGGCGGCAGCGGCCGCTGCAGTGACAGCGGCGGCTACGGTCTTGTTCGATTGCGACGATTTGAGTTCCAGATCGATCTCCTGCGCTGCGGCGAGGGCTGCCTGAACCGCTTCTGGAGCACGGTGAAAGGTCGCCCGTAACACGTCGATCAAGCCGTAGGGCGACTGACCGGCGAACTGGTCCCTCAGGGCGTAGGTCATGAAGGGACGCCCGCCGTAGATCGGCAGGTTGCGGTCTTTGATCTGGTTGGCGAGTTCGACGGCGTCGGGATGGAATCGGCCCTCCCGCATCGGAACCTGAGTCAGCACCACGACCACCGGCAGGCCGAGGTCCGCCAGGGTGCGGATGAAGCGCTCCTCGACCTCCTCGAACCGGCGGTCCATGCCGCGCACGCAGTACCAGGCGACATGGATCTGGTCACTCAATGCCTTGGTGCGGGATTGCTTCACCATGTCGGTGAGCTCTTTGAGGATTTCGGCGTCATCGCGACCGATCTCCACCCCGCGGGTGTCGATGATGCCCAAGGTGCCGCGGTCGTCGAGGTAGATGTGCGAACCCATTGTGACCGGCGCTCCGATTCCGGTGTCGGCCACCGGTGCGCCGAAGATGGCGTTGACCAAGGTGGACTTTCCCACCCCGGTCTTGCCGAAGACTGCGATGTTCACACGACCGAGTTGCTCGGCCTGCTTGGCGAACTCGGTGCTGAACGATTCGGTGAACCACTGGGTCATGTCGCCAGCCTAGGGAGCGCTCTGTCGCAAAGACATGGGGACCTCCCCTGACCTGACCCCGCTCGCCCCTCCCGCTGCGCCCTGACCGGGTCTCGCCGAAGGCCGGTAGGGCACCAACCGGTCTAGGGACTGATGTAGCGCCGCGCGCTGGTCACCGTGGTGCTGTAATAGCCCGGCGCCGAGGCGGTCACCCGTACGCTCAGATACCTTCCGGCGTCAGCAGAGGTCGACTGGTACTTGTCCTTGGTCGCAGTGGGAGCGATGATGGCAACTCCGTCGCGGAACCACTGGTAGCGGAAAGTCGCTCCAACCGCTGGCGTGGCGTTGGGCCACAACATGTTCACCGCCAAGAGATTGCCCGCGTAGGTGTTGTTGCTGATCCACACCTGCCCGGGGGTGATCCTCCCTCGACCGATGGGGTTGACCAGCCGCACAGTTCTGCTTTTTGCCTTGTAGCCCTTTTTCTTGGCCGTTATTTTGATCTGGAGTTGCCTTCCCAGATCCAGCCGCGTGGGTCGATATGTCTGCTTGGTGGCGTACTTGATCTTCGTTCCTGATCGATACCACTGGTAGCTGTAGGTGAGGCGTTTCGGCTTCCACCCCTTGGTCGATACAGTCAATTTGCCGCCGACGACGGCTGTCCCTGAGAGTGCGATTGTGCCGGTGGTGATTCGCTTCGCCGCCCACGCCTCGGTGCCCGGTACCAGTCCGATCATCAAGGTCAACGCCACGAGCGCCGACACCATCCGTCCACCCGGTCTAAACAGCTTCCCCATTGCCACTCCAACCTGAGTACCCAGGCTGAATTGTGCCACTCTCGAGGTTCAATGAACACTGTTTCCGCCATCGGAATCGATCACCGGTCGAGCACCTGCGCACCAAGCAGAGCGTTCCTCATGCCCACGAACGCCACCACGTTGGGCGTTCAGTCGGCAAGCCCATTGGGGCGCACACTATCGGTGGCCCCATGCAAGGACTACAAGGGGTGTTGAGAACGGGACAGACAACGGAGAACACCGTCTGCTATCTTCCCTGAGTGAGCATGTTTCATCGGTCGCCACGACAACGTACGCGTCCAATTCTCATTGTCATCGCACTGTGTTTCGCGATGCTCGGCATCGGACCTGCGCCTGCCCATGCCGCGAATACAGTGCCCCCCCCCGATCCGGCTCTTCGAAGCTGTGTGCAAAACGAGCTGCAAGCGCACAACATTTCGACCGAACTCACCGACGAAAACCTCGAGCTACTCCCATCCATCTCATGCTCAGCGACGCGTGACGGCACTATTGCCAATCTCGCCGGGTTGGAAAACCTGGCTAACGCCGATCGAGTCTCGCTTCCCGCAACAACGGTGTCGAATCTCACCGCACTGACCACACTGCCGAAGCTGACGACGTTGTCGTTGGCGAGCACGACGCTGACCGATGGTTCGACGCTTGGCCAGCTGACTCAACTCACAAGCCTGCACCTGGATGCACCGCAGCTCGGGAACGTCGATTTCCTCTCCGAACTCAGCCACCTGCGGGGCTTGAGACTGAAGGTTGCTGCCACGGCATCAATGGCCCCGATCGCGCAGCTCACCGATTTGGCCACGCTCTACCTCACGGTGAAAACGCCACAGCTGCCGGAACTCACACTGCCGCTGAGGCTACGAATGCTGGGGGTTGAGGGAACGTCTCTCACCACCTTGAACGCGTTGCCCAGCGCAGACCAGGTCACAACGCTCGTGCTCGACCAGACGCGCAACCTCGTCGATCTCGGCGGGTTGGAAAGGCTCTCGGGGCTCACATCGCTCTATATCGGCGAAGGCCGCTTTCGCGACCTGCATCCGTTGACGGCGCTGACCTCACTCACCACACTGCGCGCCAACAACGGGGTGGTCGATGACCTCTCAGGCTTGGCCGACCTAACGCAGTTGACCACGCTCGAACTGGCGAACAACGACATCGGCGACCTCACACCGCTGGCCGAACTGATCAATCTGAGACACATCGCGTTGTCGGACAACCGCATTTCCGATGTGACCGCCCTGGCCCGTGTCGCGACCGACGCTACCGTCCAGCTGAGCGGCAATCGTCTGCGCGACCTCAGCCCGTTACCGGATGGCGCAACGGTGTACGCCCTGAACCAGGCTGCGCTGAAAGCGCCCGCCGCGACAGTCGGCGTCCCCTTCGACCTTGGCCTACGAGCAGTCGATGGCACGGGGCTGTGCCCGAATTACCTGCAGAGCACACAGTGCGACGCCGGTCGCGTCAGCTATCCGGAATCAGGCACCTACACCGGAACCGCTGTCTCCGCCGATGGCAACTTCCGTGTTGCAGTGTCACAGTACGCGGGCCCTGACCGGCCCTTCGAAGCGACGCTCCGTCCCGAAGTTGCAGGAGCACCGCTGGTCGGACGCGTCCTGAGTTCGTCCTACCCGGCGTGGATTCCGTACCCGGACACCGGGAGCTTCCGCTGGTATTCCGGCGGCAAAGCGATTGCCGGCTCGCTCGGAGCTGGGCGTTCCTATCGGCTCCGCACTTTCGATGTCGGCACGCGCGTTCACGTCTGCTACACCGCCTCCCGAGACGGCTTCATCACGACGACTGCGTGTTCGGCCCCCACCCTGGCCATTCACAGCGCCGATATCTACGCCACGGCTCGCCCCACCATCAAGCGGAAACGCGACGGCAGGTTGGGTGTGGTCCTCGAGGGTAGGTTCAACGCCAACCGCTGGGACCCCGGGGTCGTGTTCCACTACCAGTGGTACCGCAACGGTAAGCGCGTACGCCATTACAAGGGCACCACCGAAAGAGGCCCGGTGTCCATCGGCTTCCTCACACGGCGCGACGTGGGCGCCCGCTACAAACTGCGGGTCAAAGCCACCAAGCCCGGCTGCCGCCCCGTCGTGGTCTACTCCAAAACCTTCCGCGTGAAGAAGTCCACCCTGCGCTGATCGCCGCCGTCCCACGTCCCACCCTGCGCTCGAAACCTGTTCCTTGCGCTTCAAATTTCCGGCGCAAAGAACCGGTTTCGAGCGCAAGGTCACGGACGAAGAACGGAGGGGGACGGAGGGGGCTAGCTGGTTACGGTACGTACCGGCTGGTCGGTGAGGACGGCGACGACGGCGTCGATGGTGATCTGTAGGTAGCTGCGGCCGTCTTGTTCGGAGAAAGTGTTGGGGTCGAAGTAGTGGGCCTTGGCGTTGTGGTTAATCGGGCCGAGGTCGTAGATGGTGATACGACCTTGGGCAAGAGCGTCGCTCCACGGCGAGAAGACGGCGTGCGGCCAGCGACCGGCGAACATGACGCCACCGAGCTTCTCGAAGATGTCCTTGGTGCCGCGCAGATGCCAGACCTGCTCCACCCGATTCAGCCCGGGATCGTCGCTCATCATGCCGCCGATGGACACCACCCGAATCGGAATGTCACTCATGCCTAGATAGCTCGCCGCCCCGATGGAGATCTGAGCACCACCACTGAATCCGACCAGGGTCACCGGTTTGCCGCTGTCGAACGGATACCCGTTACGCAACAACGCTTCGAATACCTCCCGAGCGGTGCCGATGTTGTAGGTAGGGCCGTAGCGCCGATCGGCGCTGACGAAGAGTTGGGCGGCGTTGCGGCCGTTGATGAGCATGCCTGCCAGCGACTCGGGGTTCTTGAAGCGGAGCTTCTCGATCCATTTCCACAGCCACGCCAGCGGACGCTGCCCAGTGAGGCTCTTGTTCTCCACCGAGTAGGGAAACACGTCACGGATCAGACAAACCCCGGGGATGTCGCCGATCGCGGCGATGAGTGGCTCCTCCTCGGCAGGAACCGAGCGTCCGTCGATGGCACCGATCCCGGACAGATAGACGACATACTGGTCGTAGTCAGTGATCGTGTCGATCGCCTGTTCCTCATGGAGCTCGGTGACCAACTCGGCGGCTTCGTCGGCACCTTCGCGAGACCACCAGCCCAACGCATCCAGCGGTGCCACGGCCAGTGCCAGCAGCACGAAGACGCCGATTCCGATGAGGATTCCCGAGATCATCGCCGGGCCTCCTTGGCGACGAATCCGCCGTCCAACGGAATGAAGAAGTCGCCGCTGAGCAAATCGGTGCCACTAAGCATCGACGGCTTGCCGGAGATGAGTTGCCAGATCCTGTCGCCGATCCACTTCATCGGACGCGACAGGCCCCACGATGCGAGTTGCATCACTCCCCAGCCGATCAAGGTGACCACCAAGGCGTGCCCCACATCGGTGACGAAGACGACAGCGACCACGGCCCACAGCGCCACCACGCTCCAGGCCTGCAACACCCGCCCGATCGCTGGCCCGAGGTACGGGATGAGCACCAGGAAACCAAAGACCAAAGGGGCGCTGGACAGCATGACTGAGCGCACCACGATCCACGTGCCGGGCCCATCGCCGCCAACTATCGGCGGCGCGACCAGCACGATGACCAACGCCTGCACGATGTAGATTAGCACCATCGCGACCCCGTTGAGCAACAGGGTGACGGCGAAGCGCCACCCGCGCACTCGGTTGATGAACAGCACCACACTGTTGCCAATCAGGGTGGAGACTCCGGCGAGCACCGCAATAGTGATTGCGATCGCGCTTTTATCCGGTAGCGACTCGAACCATGCGGCCTGGGAAGAATCCATTCCGAGGACCATGCCGATCGTCGCGAAGAGGTTCCCAACGAACTCCAAGAAGCCTGTCACAGTGCTCCTTCGGGTGAAGAATGGGCCGCTTCGACGATATCAGCGCGGCTTCGGCTGTGAGCGGGAATTCAATGCAGCCACGGCCCACCAGCCATCAGAGCGACGAGCCCAACCAACGACCGACGTTCAGCCACGGCTGCCGGCGGTTGCTGCGCGTTGCATCATGATGGCGCGCCGGTAATGCTCGATCAGCTCCGCAGTGAGCGCCGACCAGCTGCGTCCCTGAACCCCCTGCCAGGCAGCTTCGGCGAAGGCGCGGCGCTTGGCATTGTCGCCGATCAGGTCGGCCACACGACGACGCAGATCGGCGAGGTCACCGGGACGGTACAGCCAGCCGTCGAAGCTGGAGTGCACCAGATCGAGAGGTCCGCCAACCCCGGTCGCAACGACCGGAACTCCACTGGCGTGTGCCTCTTGGATGGTCTGACCGAAGGTTTCGCTTTCGCCGGTGTGGACGAACACGTCGAAACTCGCCAGGGCCTCGGCGAGTTCGATGCCGCTCAGCCGACCGGTGAAGTGGGCCCCAGGTAGCAGCTTCTCCAGTCCGGCGCGGCTGGGTCCGTCACCGACCACCACCAGTTGCACTCCGGGAAGGTCGGTGAGCACTCGCAAATCCTCGACCTGCTTCTCGGGGGCGAGGCGTCCGACGTAGCCGACGATGAGCTTGCCGGGCGCTACCTGCTGGCGCCAGCATTCGCTGCGGCGCTGCGGGTCGAATCGAACCAGATCAACGCCGCGACGCCACAGGTGCAGTTCGGTGACCCCGAGTTCCTGCAATTGCTGCAGCGAATGCTGAGAGGGCACCAGGTTCAGGGTGGCCCGGTCGTGCAGACGCCGCAGGTGGGCCTCCACCAGGGCTGTGGCACCGGCCCAGCCATAGCGCTGGGCGTAGGCGCGCATGTCAGTTTGGTACACCGCCACCGTGGGCAGTTGGAGCCGTCGCGCGGCGGCCAGTGCCTGCCAGCCCAGTACAAAAGGCGACGCCAGGTGCACGACATCGGCCCCGAAATCGGCCAGGATCCCCTCCAGCCGGGTGCTTCGGGCCAGGCCGAGCCGCACCTGCGGATAGCTGGGAATGGCGAACGACAAGGTGCCCTCACCGGGTACCGGGGTGCCCCCATCGGAGTCTGGAGCGATGATCAGGGTTTGGTGGCCTGCGCGCTGCAGTTCCTCCTCAACCCGAAGCACCGAGTTGGTGACGCCGTTGGTGTGGGCCAGGTCAGATTCAGAAACGACTGCGACTCGCACAGCCCCAGCTTGCTGGGCAAAACACCGCCACCGATGCGATTGGACGCCTCGGAAGCGAAGATTCCCCAGACTGCCGCCTGGTGATCACCTGCTGTTTGCCGCTACCTCGACGAGCACATGCGCTACCGCTTGCCGACCTCCACAAGGGCAGGGAGTTCCCGTCGCAGGATCTTTCCCGCTGCCGAGCGCGGCACCTTCGCCACGAAGGTCACTCCGCCGAGTCGCTTGTAGCTGGCGACCTGGTCGGAGACCCACCCGATCAGTTCGCGCGAATTGACCTCGGCGCCCTCGCGTAACTGCACTAACGCGTGCGGGATCTGCTCCCCGGCGGTGCTGGCGGCGATACCGAGCACCCCGGCGTCGGCGACCGCCGAATGCGAACACAGCAGCGCCTCGAGTTCGGCTGGGGCCACCTGGAAGCCACGGCGCTTGATCAACTCCTTGATCCGATCAACGATGCGCACCACGCCTTCGGCATCAACCCGCACCAGGTCGCCGGTGTGCACCCAGCCGTCGGCATCCAGGACGGCGTCGGCGTCGCGCGGCACTCCGAGGTAGCCCAGCATCGCGTTGGGTCCGGTGCACCACAGCTCGCCGGGCTCACTGAGGCCTTCGGCGGGCACCGCGACGTCCTGGCCGGTTTCGGGGTCGACGACCCGGAAGCGAACATTGGGGATGGCCAGCCCGATGGTGCCCAAGTCGATGTCGCGCCGCTCGGGTGGAATGACGTGGGTGACCGGGGAGAGTTCCGTCATCCCGTAGCCCTGCACCACGCGGGTGTTGAGTCGGGTTTGCATGGCCTCCCCGACCGTGCCGTCCAGGGGTGCGGCCCCGGAGACGATCAGCTTCACGCTGTCCCACGGCACTGACTCCACGGCCGGATGCTTGGCCAGGAAAGCTGCCACCGGCGGTACCACGAACAGCATGGACGGCCGGTAGCGCCCGATGATCTCCAAGAACGCCTGCGGTGCAAAGCCCGACATCGTGTATTGGGTGAAGTGGCGCAGCAGCCCGTAGTTGAGATTGGTGGTCATGCCGTAGATGTGGCTGTAGGGCAGGAAGGCGACGATGGAGTTGTCATCGCCGAAGGAGGCCAGCACCTCGTTGAACTGCAGCAGATTCGCAACCAGATTGCGATGGCTGAGCATGACGATCTTCGGCAGGCCGGAGGTGCCCGAGGACACCGGCATGCAGGCGATGTGGGTGGCCGGGTCAATGCTCACCTCGGGCAGGTCGACCGGGGTCTGCAACACCTGCGCCCACGCAGTGTGAGGCGAGCCCTCGACGGGATCGATCACGATGACCGACTCAGGCGGCAATCCGGCAGTAGCGGCACCCTCAGCGACCTTCGGCAACAGCAGCGGATTGGTGATGACATAGCGGGCACCGGTTTCACGCAGCTGGCGGGCGATCTCGGTGGCGAGAGCGGCCGGATTCACCGGGGTGGTCGCCGCGCCGGTGCGCGCAATGCCGTGGAAGGCTGCGGCATAGTGCGGGCAGTTGGGCAGATCGATGGCAACCGCCGATCCCGTTCCCACGCCGTGGGCTGCCAGCCAGCTGGCAACGGCGTCGGTGTGCTGTTTCACCTCGCCGTAGCTGAGGCTCAAGCCGGTTTCGGGCTCCACGAAGGCGGTGCGTACCGAGTCGGCGTCCGAAAGGTCGGCGAAGAGCAGGGTGTAGAGGTCAACATCGGGGACGTCGATGTCCGGCAGCGGGCCGCGATACTCCATGGGAGCGCTCCGATCATTGGAAGAGTGGCTCACACAGTAGGGCCGATTTCGGCACGTGACCAGCACCCGTGATGAATTCTCTTGGCGTGCCGAGCTGCAATTTCTCGGGCGACGGACCCGCACTGGTGCGGACTGACCGGCACAATCACGCGAGTAAAACCCACCGCATGATGAATTAGGTCCCGCCGATGCTCCCACCGTTGCGCGCCGCGTCGCACGGGCTTCGGCTCGTTGAGCAGCGAACGACTCCCCAACCTCGGCTGGTTGAGGAGCGAACGACTCCCCGACCTCGGCTGGTTGAGGAGCGAACGAAGTGAGCGTCTCGAAACCGCCGGCACCAGTCCACAAACCAACTCACGAGGTTTCGAGACGGACGCTACGCGTCCTCCTCAACCAGCCGAAGGGAAGAGCACGCGCAATTCGAGACCGACGCCACGCGTCCTCCTCAACCAACCGAAGGGAAGAGCACGCGCAATTCGAGACGGACGCTACGCGTCCT
>DMIX01000093.1 GCA_003451975.1 Propionibacteriaceae bacterium | reverse complement strand
AGAAGATGAGCAAGTCACTGGGCAACACCGCCGACGTGCTCGCTGCAGTGGAGACCTACGGGGGACGCGCCGTCCGGCTATACCTGGCCGGACCGCATTACCGCTCGGCAATTGAGCTCTCCGATGCGTCGCTGGCCGAGGCGTCCGCCCAGTTGGCGCGCATCGACGGCTTCCTGGAACGGGCCAAGGCGGCCCTGTCGGGGGCTTCGACAAGCTCAGCCAACGACACCACCAGCCCAGCCAACGACACCACCAGCTCAGCCAACGACACCACCAGTCCAGCCAACGACACCACCAGCCCAGCCAACGACACCGGCAGCCCGGCTAGCAGAAACCCGTTCCCTGAGCCTGTCGAAGGGACCACCTCCCTCCCACCGGCTTTCATCGACGCGATGAACGACGACCTGAGTACCCCGGCCGCGCTCGCGGTGGTGTTCACCACCATCAAGGCCGGCAATGTGGCTCTGGAGGCTGGCGATCACCCTGCAGCCGGTCGTGCCTACGCCGAGGTGCTGGCGATGCTGGACATCTTCGGCCTGAATCCTGACGCCCCTGAATGGGCTGATGCGGGCAACTCCGATGACCTGACCAGCGTCGTCGACGGCCTGGTCGGCGCCCTGTTGGAGCAGCGCGCTCAGGCTCGCGAACGCAAAGACTGGGCGTCCGCCGACGCGATTCGGGACACCTTGTCAGCGTTGGGCTTGACCGTGACCGATACCCCTGACGGCCCGCGTTGGTCGATCGAGAAGTGAGGACCAATGCCAGGTAACAGCCAGCGCAAAGGCGCAGTACGCAAAAAGGGCAAGTCGACCCCTGCCGGGTCGGGCGGCCGGGTGCGTCGCGGCCTGGAGGGCAAAGGCCCCACCCCCAGAGCCGAGGATCGCCCGTACCACAAGGCCTATCGCAAACGCGGGCCGGACGGCGCACCGCGCACCACCCCTGGCTCCAAGCCTCGCGGTGATTCCCGCAAGAGCGGGTCGGCGGCGCTGGGTTCGGACTGGGTGATCGGACGCAACCCTGTTCTGGAGGCCCTGCAGGCTGGGCTCCCGGTGAAGCGTGGCCTGATCGCCGAGGGAGCCGAACGCGATAGCCGGCTGCGCGACATTCTCAAGCTGGCCGCCGAGCAGAGCGTCCCGCTGCTGCAGGCGACCCGTGTGGAGCTGGATCGCATCTCGGGTGGCGCGGTGCACCAGGGCGTGGCCCTGCAGTTGCCCGAGTTCGACTATGCCGACGCCGAGGACGTACTCGACCAAGCCCTGGACTCCGAAACCGCCCCCATCGTGGTGGCCTGTGATTCGATCACCGACCCGCGGAACTTGGGTGCCATCATCCGCAGCGCAGCAGCCTTCGGAGCAGTCGGCGTGCTCATCCCCGAACGCCGATCCGCCGACCTGACCGCCACAGCCTGGAAGGCCTCCGCCGGTGCTGCAGCCCGAATCCCGGTAGCCAAAGTCACCAACCTCAACCGCGCCCTAGTGCACTACGCCGAAGCCGGTTTCACCGTCGTCGGCCTCGCCGGCGAAGGCGAAGCCGACCTGACCACCGTCGACCCCAACGATCCGGTACTGCTGGTCATCGGCTCCGAAGGCGACGGCTTGGCCCGCCTCGTCCGCGAAAACTGCGATGTGCTGGCCCGGATTCCGATCAGTTCGGCGGTGGAATCCCTCAATGCTTCGGTGGCGGCATCGATCGCGCTGTACGAGTTGAGCCAGGACCGCTAGGTCGGCGTCGGTCACGCCCGCTCGAGCCGCGAGGGCAGCTTCACGGTGGGTCCCGATTCGGGCGCTACCATGGCGCGACTTCACTTGTGCAGGAGCGTTCATGAACCCACTCGCTGCGGTCTTCATCACCGCCGCCCTAGTCTTCTACTCCATCGGGGTATGGGCCGAGCGAATCGCCGGCCGCCTGAAGTGGTGGCATTTCGGATTCTTCGTCGCAGGCCTGATCTGCGACACCATCGGCACCACCATGATGTTCGAGTACGTCGGCGGCCTGAGCTTCGACATCCACGGCATCTCGGGCATGATCGCCATCATCTTGATGGTCATCCACGCCGCCTGGGCGCTGGTGGCGCTGCTGCGCAAGGACGAGAAGACCATCACGAAGTTCCACACTTTCAGCGTCTTCGTGTGGGCGGTGTGGCTGATCCCGTTCCTCAGCCCAATGTTCTTCGCGATGGCAGCCTGACCGGCCGCATCCCTCGGCTGGTTGAGGAGCGAACCTTCCCTCCCTTCCGGCTGGTTGAGGAGCGAACGAAGTGAGCGTCTCGAAACCCCCGACACAGTCCACAAATCACCTCACGAGGTTTCGAGACGGCCCTCCGGGCCTCCTCAACCAACCACACAGCAGGACGAGAACCACCCACCTCCGGTCGACCGAACAGCAACCACCTCAGCATCCGGCCGGTTGAGGAGCGAACCACTCGCTGCTTCGGCCGGTTGAGGAGCGAACCTTCCCTCCCTTCCGGCTGGTTGAGGAGCGAACGAAGTGAGCGTCTCGAAACCCCCGAGGCAGTCCACAAACCAGCTTGCGAGGTTTCGAGACGGACGCTGGGCGTCCTCCTCAACCAGCCGGGGGAAGCCACCAGGCTTCGAAACGGACGCTGCGCGTCCTCGATCAACAGGCGGAAGGCCGCCGGAGCGGGCAGGCTTCGACAGGCTGAGCCAGCCGACACCGTGCCCTGAGCCTGACGAAGGGCATGCCGCAGCTACGACCGGCCGATCAAATCCACCAGGGCCGCGTTGAAAGCGGGCAGGTCACGAGGGCTGCGGCTGGAGAGCAGATTGCCATCCACAACAACCTCGGCGTCCACCCACTCAGCACCAGCATTCTTCAAATCGGTCGAGATACGGGTTGTGGAGGTCAGCTTCTTCCCTGATACCGCTCCGGCTTCGATCATGATCCACGGCCCGTGGCAGATCGAGGCCACCGGTTTGTCAGCGTCGAAGAACGCCTTGACGAAGGCGATCGCTTTGGGGTTATTGCGAATCTTGTCCGAGTTCAGTGTTCCGCCCGGCAGCACCAAGGCGTCGAAGTCTGCGGGATCGGCCTCATCAAGGGTGAGGTCGACGGTGAAGTCGTCGCCACGGTCCCAGTCGTGAATCAGCGCAGTGATCGTGCCGGGCTCTTCACTGATCAGCACCGGTTGAGCACCAGCGGACTCCAGCGTCGCCCAGGGTTCGGTGAGTTCAGGCTGTTCCACTCCTCGTTTGAGCAGGAACGCCACCTTCTTGCCAGTCAGATCAGTCATGGGCACCAGGCTAGTCGTCGCCGGGTGCGCTGACAGGTGCAACAAGATGCACCGCTCTGCTCGAAATCTGTTGCGACACACCGGGTGTCTCGCGACTGAAGCGCGTCGTGTTGTTTCGGTGGTTCCGAAGGACCGGGTCCGGAGTCGCTCGTGATGGGCCGCGACCATGGTGGGTCGCGGCCCGAGATCGCAAAGGGGAATTGCGTCGGATGATTGCCTCGGGCCGCGACGTCTAGGGGGCTATCGCCGCACGCCGACCGCATCCTCGCGTCGGCCGGGCGCCACAGTACCAGCACTCTCAAACCGTCGACCAGCGGCCTTCTCCACAGCAATTCTGACGTTTGCCCAGCGGTCAACTCCCCGTCATCTGCTGTGCGCCTGTCAACCACGCACCACTGCTTTGCTGCCCGAGGGTTTTCATGCGGCACCGCATGCCTGACAGGGAAGGGATGAGATGGGAATTTCGTTGGCCACACCCACATCGCGAATACAGAGGCGATGGTGGGCAACCGGTTTGGTTGCAGCACTTTTTGCCGGCGTCGCCGCAACGACCCCAGCGACCGCAGCCGCACCGGATCCAACAACACTGGTCACCACTGCAGGCACCACGTGGAAGTACCTCGACAACGGCACCGAGCCCTGCTCCACCGACGACCTCAACGCTTGGACCAGCGGCGGCTTCGACGATTCCACCTGGAAGAGCGCCGCTGGTGGTTTCGGTTCCAAGAACGGCACCACCTCCATCAACGGTGGCACCATCAAGACTCTGCTCAACCAGTACATCGACCCGACGGCGAGCCAGAAGGTGGACATCCCGACCTTCTTCTTCCGCAGCACTTTCGATCTCACCGATGCCCAAGTGGCCGAACTCGACTCGCTGGCCGCCTCAGTGACCTATGACGACGCCGTGCGGATCTACGTCAATGGCACAAAGGTTGCGCACTACTACGACGACCGGGCGACTTCCACCACGACCAATCTGCAGTACGCCGGGGCTTCCAATGGCGACCCGGAAACCTCAGTCTTCACTGTTCCGGCGGCGGAGGTGCACGCAGGCACCAACACCATCGCGGTGGCGCTCTATCAGGACCGGGAAACCAGTTCCGACATCTATCTGGACTTCTCCAGCCTGATCGCGAACTACACCGATCCCGACAGCGTCCCCCAGCTCAGCGATGTCAGCTTCGACATCGGTGCGGACGCCAGCCAGCGCAATCTGGCCTGGTACTCCTCCATGGACGTGAGCCAATCGGTCGAGGTCGCCCCGGCGTCCGCGATGACCGGAGACACCTTCCCGGCTGCGCAAGCGACCAGCTTCGCCAGCGATGCCGCCGGCTCAGCCACGGAGAGCGGCAGTTTCTACCGGCACGCCACCGTGACCGGGCTTACGCCGGCCACCGCCTACGTGTACCGCATCGGCAACGACGCGGCCTGGTCGCCGACCTACTCCTTCCAGACTCAGGCCGACGATCACGAGACGAAGTTCGTGGCAGTCGGTGACGTCCAGGAGGGCGCCTCCAGCAGCCTGACCAATGACCGCACCGGCTGGCAGAACACGCTGGACAGCGCGCTGACCGCCGCCCCGGACACCGACTTCATCCTGTCCTTGGGTGACCAGGTGAACTCGGCAGCCAATGAGGATCAGTACACCGCCTTCCTGGCACCGGATCAGTTGAAGAGCGTGCCGCTGGCCGCCACCATCGGCAACCACGATGTCGGCTCGTTGGCCTACTCCCAGCACTTCAACATGCCCAACGTCGACGCCAGCCACGGTGCCGGTTCCAGCACTTCCTCCGGCGGTGACTACTGGTTCAGCTACGGAGATGCGCTGTTCCTGGATCTGAACTCCAACAACACCGACAATGCCAGCCATGCCGAGTTCGTCTCTCAGACCATCGCGGCGCATCCGAACTTCCGGTGGCAGATCGTGGTCTTCCACCACTCGATCTACAGCACGGCCTCCCACGCCAACGATTCCGACATCGTCGCCCGCCGTGCGGCTCTGTCGCAGATCATGTCCAATGCCGATATCGACCTGGTGCTGATGGGCCACGACCATGTCTACGCCCGCACCTGGCTGATGAAGGACGGCGCCGTCAGCGAGGACACCTCCAAGGGGGCTCAGTCCACCCTGGCAGCCAAGCCCGGAGAGGTGCTGTACGTCACCGGCAACTCCGCCAGTGGCTCGAAGTACTACGCCATCTCGGGGAACTATGACTGGACGGCTGTGACCACTCAGGATCAGCTGCCGAGCTACACCGAGGTCACCGTCACTGATTCGGCGATCACACTGAACACCGTCCACACCTCGGATCGGTCGGTCATCGACTCGGTGAAGCTCACCCAGGCCGACGTCACTGACCCGGTGATCACGCTGCCGAGCAACAATCAGCTCTCCGTCGACGACAGCTTCGATCCGATGACCGGGGTATCGGCTACTGACGACACCGATGGTGATCTGACCAGCGCCGTCATGGTGTCCGGGCAGGTCAACACCAGTGTCCCGGGCAGCTACGAACTCACCTACTCGGTCTCCGATGCGGCCGGGAACTCCACCACGATCAAGCGCACCGTCACCGTGGTCAGCGGGACCCTGACCGGCACCGGTGTACCCGCCATCGGCGGCATGGTGAAGGTGGGCTCGGTGGTGAGCGCTGTCACTCCAGCGTGGCAGCCAACGCCCACCTTCAGCTTCCAGTGGTTGCTCAACGGCAAGCCCCTTGCCGGCAAGACCAGCGCGCGACTGATGGTAGAACCCAGCTACGCACTGGGTCGGCTGTCGGTCCAGGTGACGGGAACCCGCACCGGCTACGAGACGATGACGCAGATTTCCGCTGCGGTCACCGTCGCCAAGGCCGACTTCAGCGCGGTCAGCAAGCCGAAGATCAAGGGCAAGGCCCGCGTCGGCGCCCGGCTGTCGGTGAATACCGGCAAATGGTCTCCGGCACCGGCCTTCACCTTCCGCTGGTACGCCAACGGCAAAGCCATCAAGGGCGCCACCGGCACCCGGCTGAAGCTGACCGGCAAGCTCAAGGGCAAGCGCATCAGTGTGAAGGTCGTGGCCACCAAGACCGGCTACACCACCCGCACGGTCACTTCGGCACGTACCTCCAAAGTGAAGCGCTGATCACAACAGTTCAAGGGGGCGTCGTCGGCTGAGTCCGGCGGCGCCCCTCGTCGTTCGGCTCACGGGCTCCCGCCGGCAGCGGCCAGTCTCAGCCGCGGTGCGGCTAGAGCAGCTTCTTCATTCTCTGCTTGGTCAGATTCTGCTTGACCACCCAGGCGAGATCAGGGTCGTCGGTGTCGATGGCGAAGAACTCCACCAATCCCTGCTCAGGTGAGGCAGCCACGGCCACCGACCAGCAGTAAGCCAGTCCCTTGCGCAGGACCCGCACCGCATCCTGTCGGCGGTCCGACAGCGGTATCGCGGCCAGCGTCACGGTCGCTCGCGCGCAGGCCGCCAGCGCCGCCGTCGCGGTCAGCGGATCATTCAACAGGCGCGGCTCACAGATCGCGGCGATTCCTGCGCGAACCACGAGCGGGTCAGCGGCATCGACCCAGGTCGCAACGATGGCACGAAGCAGTTCCGGGG
>DMIX01000347.1 GCA_003451975.1 Propionibacteriaceae bacterium | reverse complement strand
AAACCTCCGGCGCCGGTCCACAGATGACCTTGCGGGGTTTCGAGACGGCACTTTGGGCCTCCTCAACCAGCCGGGGGAGGGTGCGGTTGGCTGCGAGGTGAGGGTCTCGACGCCTGCGGCGGATGGCCGCTGACCTTTTTACGTGCGTTGGTGTGGTGGCGGCTGTGTTCAGCCAGGAGATCATGCCTCGGCTGGTTGAGGAGCGAACGAAGTGAGCGTCTCGAAACCTCCGGCGCCGGTCCACAGATGACCTTGCGGGGTTTCGAGACGGCACTTCGGGCCTCCTCAACCAGCCGGTGAAGGTGGGAGAGGGGCGATGGGTGGGGCTAGCTGCTGGTGTACCCGGCCAGGTGCTTGCCGGTCAGGGTTGAGGCAGAGGAGATCAGGTCTGCGGGGGTGCCGGTGAACACCACCTGGCCGCCGTCATGGCCGGCGCCGGGGCCCAGATCGATGATCCAATCGGCGTGGGCCATCACGGCTTGGTGATGCTCGACCACGATCACTGACTTGCCGGCGTCAACGAGATGATCCAGCAGGCCTAGGAGTTGTTCGACATCGGCCAGGTGCAGGCCTGCGGTGGGCTCGTCGAGGACGTAGATCTCGCCGCCTTCGCTCATCTGGGAGGCCAGTTTGAGGCGCTGGCGTTCACCGCCGGACAGCGAGGTGAGGGTTTGGCCCAAATGCACATAGCCCAGGCCGACGTCGACCAGGCGATCCAGGAGTCTGGTGGCTGCGGGAAGTCTTGCCTCGCCCTCAGCGAAGAAGGCGGCGGCTGCAGCGGCCGACATTTCCAAGACATCGACGATGGTGGCCCCGCCTAAGCGGTATTCCAGTACGGACGCCTGGTAGCGGCGTCCCTCGCACTCTTCGCAGGTGGTGGTCACGCTGGCCATTACGCCCAGCTCGGTGACGATCACTCCGGCACCGTTGCAGGCCGGGCAGGCGCCTTCGGAGTTGGCACTGAACAGGGCCGGTTTCACGCCGTTGGCCTTGGCGAAGGCTTTGCGGATGGGTTCCAATACGCCGGTGTAGGTAGCCGGATTGCTGCGCCGAGAGCCGCGGATCGGGCTTTGGTCGATGGTGACCACGCCGTCGCGGGGCGCGACTGCGGCATCGATGAGGGAACTCTTGCCTGAACCGGCGACGCCTGTCAGGACGGTGAGCACCCCCAGCGGAATATCCACATCGACGCCGTGCAGGTTGTGGCTGGTGACGCCACGCAGTTCGAGCGCACCACTGGGTGCGCGCACCTGATCTTTGGGTTTGGTTCGGTCGCTGAGGTGCCGTCCGGTGGCGGTAGGGGAGCCGCGCAACTCGTCCACGCTGCCTTCGAAACAGACCTCGCCGCCGCTGCTGCCGGCCCCAGGTCCCAGATCGACGATGTGGTCGGCGATGGAGATCACTTCCGGCTTGTGCTCGACGACCAGCACGGTATTGCCCTTGTCGCGCAGTTGCCGCAGCAGCACATTCATGCGCTGAATGTCAGCCGGATGTAGCCCGACGGTCGGCTCGTCGAAGACATAGGTGACATCGGTCAGCGACGAACCCAGATGCCGGATCATCTTGGCCCGCTGCGCCTCGCCGCCGGACAGGGTCGCCGAGGAACGATCCAGGCTCAGATAGCCCAGACCGATCTCGACAAAGGAATCCAGCAGGTGCTGCAGGTTCGCCAGCAGGGGAGCAACCGACGGCTCGTCCAGCGCCTGCACCCACTCGGCCAGATCGGAGAGCTGCATGGCGCAAGCTTCGGCAATGTTGATGCCTGCCACCGTCGAGGAGCGGGTGCCCTCGTTCAGCCGGGTTCCGCCGCAATCCGGGCAGGTGATGAACACCACCGCCCGCTCCACGAACGCCCGAATGTGAGGCTGCATCGCCTCGACATCCTTACTCAGGATCGACTTCTGAATGCGCGGAATCAGACCCTCGTAGGTGAGGTTCACACCCTCGACCTTGATCTTGCGCGGTTCGCTGTACAGGAACTCATGGAGTTGCCGGTCGGTGAACGCCGAAATCGGCTTGTCGGCAGGCACCACTGCGGCGAAGATGCGGCCGTACCAGCCGTCCGCGCTGTAGCCGGGCACGGTGATCGCCCCCTCGATGAGGGTCTTGGACTCGTCGTAGAGCTGGCTGAGGTCGAAGTCGTTGATGGTGCCCAGCCCCTCGCAGCGCGGGCACATGCCGCCGATCGCGGTGAAGCTCACCTTCTGAGCAACCGCTTTGCCCGGCCCGCGTTCGATGGTGATCGCACCGCCCGCACGCGCGGTGGCCACATTGAAGGAGTACGCCTGCGGTGAGCCGAGGTGAGGCTCGCCGAGCTTGCTGAACAGAATGCGCAGCATCGCGTTGGCATCGGTGACGGTTCCCAGGGTGGAGCGTGGATTTCCGCCGATGCGTTCTTGGTCGACGATGATCGCGGTGGTCAGACCGTCCAGGAAGTCCACATCGGGCCGGTCCAGTGATGGCATGAAGCCTTGGATAAATGAGGAGTAGGTCTCGTTGATCAGCCGCTGCGACTCAGCGGCGATGGTTCCGAAGACCAGCGAGCTCTTGCCCGAGCCTGACACCCCGGTGAACACCGTCAGGCGTCGCTTGGGGATCTCGATGCTGACGTTCTTCAGGTTGTTGACGCGGGCACCGTGGACCCGAATCAGGTCATGACTATCCGCCGGCGGCGTTGCCTTGAGGCTCATGGCGAAAGCCTAGCCCGCAGGTGATTAGGGGCCCGTGGGGCCTCCGGCCTGGGTCCAGGCTGCGATGCCGCCTTCGAGGTAGTAGATGTGCTTGAAGCCTGCCTTGTGGAGCGCTTCGCCGGCCGCTTCGGTTGTGGCGCCATCGGCGTCGTACAAGAAATAGCTGCCGTCCTTGCTCAGCTCGGCGGCCTGCTTCACGACAGTCTGCGGGGTCGCGCCCGGGAAGCTGCGGGCTCCGGAGATGTGCCCGGCTGCGAAATCCTCGGCTGGACGCAGATCAATGGCGAAGTAGTCGGTGGTGTTGCCGTGGGCGCTGAGAAGCTCGTAGACACCCTTGGGAATCAGCGGAATCACGGGTGCTGAAACGGTGGCGGCATCCGGAGCGCTGGCGTCCACGCCGAAGTTCTTGGTGATGCGCTGGGCAAGTTCGGCCTGGGTCAGCATGCCGCCGGAGAAGTCGACGAGCTTGCCCTCGGCGTCATAGAAAGCGGTGACGGGGAGGCCCTGGGAGCCGTAGGACGTCCACAGATCAGAGGCCGGCTCGGTGCCGATGTCCTTGGCGAGAGTGAAGCCGTTGCCAGCCAGATCGAACCGCTTGGCCATCGCAACCCCGTCACCAGGATCGCCGGTGTTCACTCCGACGAAGGCGACCTTGCCCTCGGTGGCCTTGGCCACCTGAATGAAGCCCGGCAATTCCTCATTGCAGTACACGCACCACGAGGCGAAGAAGTTGACGACGACCGGAGTGCCCTTGAAATCGGTCAAGGCAACCGTCTTGCTGGCGTCCATGAGTCCCGGCAGGCGGAAGTTGCCCTTGTTGGCCAGGTATTCCGCACCGGAATCGTCGGTGGCCGGTGCGGCGTTGTTGCCGGCGAAAGCGAAGATGCCCACCCCGACCAGCACGGTGGCAAGGGCGGCGACGATGGCCGCCTTGGTGAGCTTGCCGCGACGTTCCTGTCGTTCGATCTCGGCGATCCGCGCGGCACGTCGCGACTGCGTGGGTGCGGTGTTCGTTGGCTTGCTGCCCATGGTGTGTGGTGACCTTTCCGATTAGCCGAGCCCCAGCAGACCGCCCAGGCCGATGGTGTCGAGGAATGATTGGGTGGCGGTGGTGACCAGGGCCATGCGGTTGAACGCGAGTAGCGCTCCGAAGATGGCCAGGATGATCGCCGAGGCCACGGTGATGCCGAAGAAGTGCCGCTTCACGAAGCCGAAGGCGCCTGCAACTCGGTCCATGGCCAGGGCTGCCAGCAGGAAGGGGACGGCCAGTCCGGCTGAATAGGCCACCAACATCATGGTGCTGAGCCACAGATCGCCGCTGCCCGCCGCCACCGCGAGCACGCTGGTCAGCACCGGGCCGACGCAGGGCGTCCAGCCGAAGCCGAAAGCGACACCGGCTACCGGGGCTGCAAAGGGGCCGAACTTGTCGAGTTGCGGGTGCCAGCGGGCTTCCTGATACAGCCAGGGTGCTTTCAGGAACAGCGACCCCAGCAGGAACAACGCCATCGCCAGCACCACCATGCCCGAGATCTGGGTGAGCAGTGCGCGGTGGGTGAATAGAGCCTGTCCGGCGGCGGTGATGGACAGCCCCATCAGCACGAAGACCGTGCTGAAACCGAGAATGAAGCCCAGCGAGGTCTTCATCACTTGGCCAAACCGGGCACGTCCGCCTTCTTGGATCGCGGTGGCGCTCAGCCCGGTGACCACTGAGACGTAGGCCGGGATGACCGGTAGCACACAGGGGGAGAGGAAAGAGACCAACCCGCCCAGGAAGGCCCCCAGGATTGTCAGTTCACCCATGGTTCGCCTGCTTCGGGTGATTGACGTCTCATCGGTTCCTGGTCCTCGCGTCGCGATATCCGGTCGCAGGGGACTATACCCCATGGGGTATAGGGGTAAAGGTTGGTCATGAGGGTTTCCGCCCCGGCTTGCGTCGATCCTATTCAGAGGGCTGCTGTGTTCGGGTGAGCTGATTGGGGGTGTCTGGTTGCTAAGAGAATCAATGCAGGCTAATAATGCTGAGCATGTCGTTGAGCCCTCGGGAACGCGAGATCCTTGCCTTGCTGCAGGCGCAGCCGATGCTGGATGCGGCCGGGCTTGCTCGAAGCCTGGGGACGACCAAGGGTGCGATCGCAGTGGCGCTGTCCTCACTGAGCCAAAAAGGCGAGATCGTGGGGCGCGGCTACATCTTGCGCGCCGAGCCGTGGGCGGTGGTCGTCGGGGGCGCGGCTTGGGATGTCAAGGCGAGAAGCCTGGCCGCAGCCCGCTTGCACACCTCGAACCCCAGCCAGATCAGTCGCACCCCGGGGGGAGTGGGACGCAACATCGCCGAAGGGATCGCCCGATTGGGCGGCCGGGTGCACCTGGTGGCCGCGGTCGGCGCTGATTCCGCAGGCCAGGAACTGCTGGCGCTCACCGCTGAAGCCGGGGTGTATGTCGATCAGGTTGCTCGTAGTCCGCATCCCACCGGCAGCTATCTGGCGGCCTTGGATGCCGACGGTGAACTGGTGATTGGGTTATCGGACTTCGCCGCCACTGATGCGATGGAAGTTGTGAGCCTGAGTCGCGCCCAAGAGTTGATCTCTCGGGCTGATGTGGTCGTTGTGGACGGCAATATTCCGGTGGCCGTCGCTGAATGGGTGTTGGCCTTGGTTGCGAATGCCGATGCTCGCGTGGTCGTGGAGCCGGTGAGTGTGGCCAAAGCGGCACGGATCGCGCCGCTACTGGTCCCGGAGCGTCCGGTCTTCGCGGTGACGCCCAATGTGGATGAGCTCGGTTCCCTGGTTGGACATGACGTCGCCGATACCGACGCCGATATTGCCGCCGCCGCTGCGGAGTTGCACGAGCGCGGCGTCCAGCAGGTCTGGGTGAGCCGGGGGATGGCCGGCAGCGTGTTGATCAGTGCCAGTGGATCGGTCGCGATTCCGGCCGTACCTGCCGAGGTTGCCGACGTCACCGGAGCCGGGGACGCCATGACCGCCGGCTTCGTCTCGGGCCTGCTAGCCGGCGAAGACCCCGCCGAAGCCGCGCGTCACGGCCACCTTGCTGCAGCGCTGACCGTGGCCAGCAGCCACACCGTCCGACCAGACCTGGGTGTCGCCTTCAGCGCGGCGTTCGCCACAACGCAAGGAGCGACTCTATGACCACCCCTCACCCGATGCTCGCCGTGGCCGACGAGGTTCGCGATGCCCTTGCTGCTGGCCGTCCGGTCGTTGCGCTTGAGTCAACCATCATCAGCCACGGCATGCCCTACCCGAAGAATGTGCAGACCGCCCGCGAAGTCGAACAGATCATTCGCAACCACGGTGCTGTGCCGGCCACCATCGCTGTGCTGCGTGGCGTGCCGCGCATCGGGCTCAATGATGCCGACCTGGATCTGCTGGGCTCGGACGGAAACGTTCGCAAGGTGAGTATCCGTGATCTGCCTTATGTCATTGCCCGTAAAGAACACGGTGCGACCACCGTCGCCTCCACGATGCGTCTGGCGGCGCTGGCCGGCATCCGGGTCTTTGTCACCGGGGGCTTGGGCGGTGTGCATCGCGGTGCCCAAGACTCGATGGACATCTCCGCCGACCTCACCGAATTGAGCCTCACTGATGTCGCCGTGGTTAGCGCCGGAGTGAAATCGCTGCTCGACATCGGCCGCACCCTGGAAGTGCTGGAAACCCTCGGCGTCCCGGTGATCACCGTGGGCTCCGATGACTTCCCGTCCTTCTACTCCCGCTCCAGCGGCTTTGCCTCCCCTCTGCGGATGGATGCCCCTGCTGAGGTCGCTGCCGCCATGAAGGCCAAGTGGGGCCTGGGCCTGGCCGGGGGGCTGGTGATCGCTAACCCCATCCCCGTCGACGAGGAGATCCCCGAAGCCGAAATCGGTGCCCTGATCAACCAAGCTGTCGCCGAAGCCGAGCAGAAGGGCATCACCGGGGCGGCAATTACCCCCTACCTACTGGGACGCATCGTCGAGCTTTCCGACGGCGAATCGCTACGCGCCAACATCGCCCTGGTTAAGCACAATGCGCAGGTGGGGGCCCGGATCGCGGTGGAGTTCTCACAGAAGTAGGACGCCCATGGGGTTGTGAGGATCGATCGGTTCTCGCGTGGAACCCCCGTCAGAGATGTGCCGTCCGCCTGAAGCGCCGGGCATTGCCTGCGGTGACGGGTCTGAATCGATGGGCTACGGTTGGTGATCCGTTTTCCACAGCATGTTCCGGGGGTGCGTCGGTGCAGCGCTTGCTCACGATCCTCATGCTCGGGCTCTGCCTGGGGATGAGTGTGCTCGGCCTCGGGTTCGTTCCGACTGCGCACGCATCGGGCGGTTCGCTCGATGACGTTCTCGACGCTGAGATGCCGGCGTCGGGCGTGCCGGGGCTTGCTTACGCCGTCGTGACTGATGGCGAGCTCAGCTCGATCGGGCAGCGCGGTGTTGTCAGGAGCGGAGGCACTGAGAAGATCACCGCGGACACCACTTTCCTGATTGGTTCGATTTCCAAGAGCTTCACCGCGCTCGCCGTGATGCAGCTGGTTGAGGCGGGAGGTGTGGACCTCGATGCCGAGATATCGAACTACCTGGACAGCTTCTCCGGCCGACCCGCGGGCGTGGTCACGATCCGACAACTTCTCAGCCACACCAGCGGCTATTCGACCTATCAGGGAAACACCTCACACACCGACATAGACGGTGGCGCAGACGAACTCGCCCGTCGGGTCGACGAACTCGCCAGGGAAACCCCCGCCAACGTGCCCGGTGCGCGGTGGGAGTATTCGAACGCGAACTACCTGGTGTTGGGTCGCGTGATCGAAGTCGTGAGCGGGCAGGACTACCAGGACTACGTCACCGCCAACATCCTGACTCCGATCGGCATGACCCACAGCCTCGTCGTCGACGGGCAGGTGCCGGCGTCCCTGGCGACCGGGCACACTCCCTGGTTCGGCACCAAGCGGCCGATCGCCGACAACACGACAAGCCGTGGGATGGCGCCCGCCGGTGGGGTAATCGCAACGGCGTCGGATCTTGCGCTCTACCTCCAGGTCATGATGAACGGCACTGACGACGTGTTGAGCGCCGAAGGTAAGGCACTCATGATGCGACCCGCCGGGGACACCTCACCGTTCTACGGGTTCGGCTGGTTCACCGATCCAGCCACCGGAAGAGTGTGGCATTCCGGATCGACTCCCGGCTTCGAGTCACTCGCAACGATGATCCCAGCCCGCAACCAGGCAGTCGTCGTGCTCGTCAACGGCGGCAGTGGCGTCGGCTTCGGAGATACCGAGCAACTCCGCAACGCTGTGACGGCCGCCTCTTTGGGCCTCGACTACAGCGGTGAGGGGTCCCGCTGGACCCAGAAGTTGCTGTTCATCGCCCTGGTTCTGCTGCCGATCGGCTACCTAGCCAGCATGGCTTGGGCCTGGCGGCGGCGCAGCTCTCTGCGCGCCAAGTCGGGCGCATTCGGCCTGTTCAGCCTGTGGTTCCCGCTGCTCACCACACTCGTGGCCACCTGGGTCGTGCTGAGCCTGGTGCCGACGCTGATCGGCGCGCCGCTCGGCACGCTCGCCCTCTTCCAGCCCGACCTCGGCGTGGTGCTCGTCGCTAGCGCCGTGACCGGTGTGCTCTGGGCTGTCTTCCGGTTGATCGTCGCCTACAGCGGCAGATCCAGTAGTTCCACGGGCGACGAGCCCGAGCGGGTGTGAACTGCCCGCCCGCGACAGAGGAGCCCCCGCGGTCCGGATCTTGCACAACAAATGCTCTGAGCT
>DMIX01000004.1 GCA_003451975.1 Propionibacteriaceae bacterium | reverse complement strand
GCAGCAGGTAATCCACGAGCCTATGACTCCGTGGCCTGGGCGGAAGATTCGAGGCGCGTCAGCGCGCGCCTGAGGCGGGCCTCGGCTTCGCGGGCGACCTCCGCCAGTTCGGCCTTCCCGCCGGCCATACCGAGCGCGAGGCCGGGCGCGATCGCTGAGACCACGCTGGAGGCCGGCCCGGTTTCGTAGACGGCGAGGTTACAGGGCAGCAGCAACCCGATCTCGAGCTCGGCGGTGAAGGCCCGGTAGGCCAGGGGGGGATTGCACGCGCCGAGGATCGTGTACTTGCGGAACTCGCGGCCGAGCTTCTGCTTCATCGTCTGCTGCACGTCGATGGTCGTCAGCACGCCGAAGCCCTCCTGCTTGAGTTCCTCGACGGTGCGGGCCACCGCTTCGTCGTGCGCCAGGGGCACGTTCACGCTCACACCGTACGTCGATTCTCTCACGTTCGACTCCATGCCGGCGAAGCCGCCCCCGCCGCTCATGGCCGGGGCGCGCCGCCGAGACGCCTGTCGAAAGGATTCACGCGGACGCCGGAGGTGACAGGCGCGCCGGCCGGCGCACGGCTCGAAGGGGCCGCGTTTCGGGATACAATGCCCGCTGCTGTGACCAATCGCTCCGGGCAGAATCCATCAGGCAGAACGCAGGGCGGCCGCGAGACGGATTACGCGGCGCTGCTGCGCGCCGCGCAGGGCGGCAACCACGCGGCCATGGAACGCCTGCTGATGAAGTCACAGGAGATCGCCTACCGCTTCAGCCTGCTGGTGTGCGGGCACGCCGACGACGCTGACGACGCGATGCAGGAGGCGCTGCTCAAGACCTACCGGCACGCGGCGCAGATCAAGGAACCCGAGGCGTTCAAGACCTGGCTCTACCGGACAGTCAAGAACGCGTGCCTCATCAGCCGGCGCCGGCGGGTGGGCGAGCCCTCGAGGCTGCACTCGCTGGACGGGGAGCTGGTCTCCATCGACGGCGTGGCGCAGCCGCTGGACGTCGAGGATCCGGGCCGCGGGCCGTACCAGGCGCTCGAGAACACGCGGCTCCGGCGCGCCCTGGACCGCGCGCTTCAAACCCTCTCGCCCGAGAACCGGCTCATCGTGTTCCTGCGCGAAGTGGAGGGGCTGTCCACGCGGGACGTCGCGGCGGTCGCCGGCATCTCGGAGGCCAACGTCAAGACGCGATTGCACCGGGCGCGGCTGAGCCTGCGCGAGCACCTGGAGGCCCCATGACGTCGCCGGCCCGACAGCGGTGCCTCCGGCTCCGTGAGCGGCTCTCCAGTTACATCGACGGCGACCTGTCTCCGTCGGAGCGGCGTTTGGTGGCCGCTCATCTGCGCCGCTGTCCCTGCTGTCGGACGATGGCCGACGGCCTTCGGCACACCGTCGATCTCTGCCACAAGGCCGGCACGGCCTCGCTCCCGGCCGATGTCAAGCGGCGGGCCCGCGCCCGGATCACGTCGCTCCTGGCGGAGGAGGCCTCTGCGACGCCTGCTCGTGCGGCCGCAGGCCCGCGCCGGAAGACGAAGGCGGCGAGGTAGCGGGCAACGCAGGCGGCCGGCGTAGACGAATCAGGGCCCGCGGGCGCGATGCCCGGCGGGCCCTTGGCGTGTCGGGCGATCCTGTCGTCAGGCGATCTTCATCTGATAGGCCGCCAGCACCTTCATGTAGTTGGCCCGCTCGAACGCGGCGGGGTTCGGGCTGCGCTCGAGGCTCATGCTGCCCCTGGCCTGGGCCAGCGACTCATACTCGTGCTCCTCGAGCCACGCGCGCATGCCGTCGACGATGACCTTGATGTGCTCGGGGCCGTTCAACAGGAGACTGGAAACCGTCTGCACGGCGCTGGCGCCGGCCATGACGGACTTCAGTGCGTCCGCGGCGGTGTGGACGCCGCCCGTGACGGCCATCGTCGCCTTCAGGCGGCCGTAGAGGACGGCGATCCAGCGGAGGCGGAGCAGGAGGTCCTGCGACCTGGACAGCGACAGCTGCGACGTAATGGCGAGCTCCTGGAGGTCGATGTCGGGCTGGTAGAAGCGGTTGAAGAGCACGAGCCCGTCGACGCCGGCGGCGTCGAGGCGGGCGGCCAGGTGCGCCACCGACGAGTAGAACGGGGAGAGCTTGACCGCCACGGGCACGGTGACCGTCGACTTGACCTCGCGCACGATGTCGATCACGCGCTGCTCGACGGCATCGCCGGACTCGGCGGGGTCGGCGGCGACGTGGTAGACGTTCAGCTCGAGGGCGTCCGCGCCGGCTTGTTCGATGAGCTTGGCATACTCGAGCCACCCCTCGGACGTGGTGCCGTTGAGGGAGCCGATCACGGGCAGCGCCACGGTCTGCTTCACCAGGCGCACCTGCTCGAGATACTGGTACGGCCCGAGCCGGAACTCGCCGGCCTGCGGGAAGTAGGAGAGAGCCTCCGCGTTCCCGTGGTCGAGCAGTTCCATGTGGTACACCATGCCCTGCTGTTCTCGGGTGATTTGCTCCTCGAACAGCGAATGCATGGTGATGGCGGCCGCTCCGGCGTCCTCGAGCCGTTTCACGAGGTCGAGGTGGTCCACCATGGGGGAGGCCCCGGGCATGACCGGGTGCGGCAGCTTCAGTCCCAGATACGTCGTCGACAGATCCATTGCGGGTCTCCATCGCCCGGCGCCGCGCGGTGGCGCCGGGCTGGTTGGTGGTGCAGTGCCGGTTACGGCTTGGTCACGGGAAATGCGAGCTTCGCGAGCTGCTCGTAGACGCCGAAACGCATGGTGACCTCGCGCTGGGCGCGCTCGGCGAGCATCTTGAACCGGGCCGGATCCATCTGCTCGACCACGCGGTAGCGGGTCTCGTTCCCGGTGTACTTCGCGAGGTCGATCTTCGGCGGCGCCGAGTCCAGCATCAGCGGGCTTTCGCCGGTCGCGGCGCGCCGCGGGTCGAAGCGGTAGAGCGGCCAGTAGCCCGCGTCGACGGCCAGCTTCTGCTGGTCGAGCCCCTTCGCCAGATCGTAGCCGTGGGCGATGCAGTGGCTGTAGGCGATGATCAAGCTGGGGCCATTATAGGCCTCTGCCTCGACAAACGCCTTGACGGTCTGGTTGTCGTTCGCTCCGAAGGCGACCTTTGCGACGTACACATAGCTATAGTTCATCGCCATCAGGCCCAGGTCCTTCTTCGGCAGCGGTTTACCGGCGGCGGCGAACTTGGCTACCGCGCCCCGTGGGGTCGCCTTGGACATCTGCCCACCCGTGTTGGAGTACACGCCGGTATCCAGCACCAGCACGTTCACGTTGCGGCCAGACGCCAGCACGTGGTCCAGACCACCGTAGCCAATGTCGTATGCCCAACCATCACCTCCGAGGATCCACACCGACCGCTTGACCAGGGTCTCGGCCAGACTGAACAACTGTTTCGCCTGCGGTTTGGCGATTGTCTGGAGCTTGTCTTTCAACTGCACGACGCGCGCACGCTGCGCCGCAATGCTGTCCTCGTCCGTCTGCACGGCATTCAACAGCGCGTCCGCCAAGTCGCTGCCGATGTCATCGCGCAATGCGCCGACGAGCTCACGAGCGAACTCGCTGTGCTTGTCCAGGGTGAGCCGGAAACCGAGTCCGAACTCCGCGTTGTCCTCGAACAAGCTATTGTTCCACGCTGGGCCGCGTCCGTTGCTGTCTTGAGCGTACGGGGTCGTCGGCAGGTTACCACCGTAGATCGAGGAGCAGCCCGTGGCGTTGCTGATCACGGCGCGATCTCCGAACAACTGAGTCAGCAGCTTCACGTACGGCGTCTCACCGCAGCCGGCACACGCCCCCGAGAACTCGAACAGCGGGCGCAACAATTGAGACCCCTTGACCGTCGCGACATTCAATTGGCTGCGGTCGTAGTCGGGAATGCTCATGAAGAACGCGAAGTTCTCGCGCTCGGGGAAGCGCAGCGGGATCTGCGGCTGCAGGTTGATCGCCTTGCGGCTCGGTTCCGTCTTGTTCTTGGCCGGGCACGCCTCGACACACACGCCACAGCCGGTGCAGTCTTCGGGCGCGACCTGGATCGTGAATTTCATGCCCTTGAATTCCTTGCCGCGGGCGTCCACTGATTTGAAGGTCTCCGGGGCATTCGCCAGCAACGCCGCGTCGTAGACTTTCATGCGGATCGAAGCGTGCGGGCAGGCCAGCGAGCACTTGCCACACTGAATGCAGACTTCCGGATCCCAAACGGGAATCTCCAGTGCCACATTCCGCTTCTCCCACTGCGTGGTGGCCGTCGGGTAGGTGCCGTCCACCGGCATCTTGGAGACCGGCAAGCTGTCACCCCGGCGTGCCATGATCTCCGCAGTCACTTCCTGGACGAACTCAGGCGCCAGCGGTGAGACCGTGGGTGGCATTTCGATGGTGCTGGTGGCCTTGGCGGGGACTTTCACTTCGTGCAGATTGGCCAGGGTCTGATCGACGGCCTCAAAGTTCTTTTGGACGACGTCCTTGCCCTTCTTGCCATAGGCCCTTTCGATCTCGCTCTTAATTGCGGAGATCGCTTCGTCTCTTGGCAACACACCGGAAATGGCGAAGAAACAGGTCTGCATGATCGTATTGATACGAACGCCCATACCGGTATCCTTCGCCACACTGTACGCATCGATGACGAAGAACTTAAGCTTCTTATCGATGATCGTTTGCTGGACCGGACGAGGCAACTGGTCCCAGACCTCGTCTACCGAATACGGGCTGTTGAGCAGGAAGACCGCACCCTCCGCCGCGCTCTCCAACACGTCGTACTTCTCAAGGAAAACAAACTGGTGGCAGCCGATGAAGTTCGCAGAACTGATCAAACACGTCTGGCGGATCGGGCGCGGGCCAAACCGCAGGTGAGACACGGTCACAGTCCCTGCTTTTTTCGAATCGTAAACGAAGTAGCCCTGTGCATAGTTAGGCGTGTAGTCGCCGATAATGCGGATGCTGTTGTGATTGGCGCCGACGGTACCATCGGAACCGAGACCGAAGAACATGGCACGAATGGTATCGTCGGATTCGATATTGAACTTCGGGTCGTAGGCGATACTGGTGTGGGTCACATCGTCGATGATACCCACGGTGAAATGGTTCTTCGGCTCCGCCTTCTTCATCTCATCGAAGACGCCCTTGATCATCGCCGGGTTGAACTCCTTGCTCGACAACCCGTAGCGCCCGCCGATGACCCTGATATCCAACCCCGATTCGGTGATCGCATTGACACAATCCAGATACAGCGGCTCCCCGGCGCTGCCGGGCTCCTTGGTTCTGTCGAGAGCAGCGATCAACCTGGTTGTTTTGGGCAACGCGTCGATGAAATGTTTGATGCTGAACGGACGATAGAGGCGGACCTTAAGAACACCGACCTTCTCGCCGCGATTGACCACGTACTCGACCGTCTCGTGCGCGGTCTCGACGCCTGAGCCCATCAGCACGATGACCCGCTCCGCGTCGGGGGCGCCGACGTAGTCGAACAGGTGATACTGCCGCCCCACGATCCCGGCGAACTTGTCCATGGCCTTCTGCACGATTTCGGGAGTCTTCAGGTAGAACGGGTTCACCGTCTCGCGCCCCTGGAAATACACGTCGGGGTTCTGGCTCGTCCCACGAAGCACTGGTCGATCGGGGTTCAATGCCCGCGCCCGGTGAGCGAATACCAGCTCATCATCGATCATCGCGCGGATATCGCCGGTCCCGAGCTGCTCGATCTTGTTCAGCTCGCTGCTGGTCCGGAACCCATCAAAGAAATGGACGAAGGGCACCCGCGCTTCAAGTGTGGCTGCGTGCGCGATGAGCGCCTGATCCATCGCTTCCTGAACGGAGCCACTGGCGAGCAAGGCGAAACCGGTCGAACGCACCCCCATGACGTCGCTCTGGTCGCCGAAGATGGAAAGCGCCTGACACGCGACAGCACGAGCGGAGACGTGGAACACGGTCGGCGTCAGCTCACCGGCGATCTTGAACATACTGGGTATCATCAACAGGAGGCCTTGCGATGCGGTGAAGGTTGTAGACAGAGCGCCAGTCTGCAACGCACCATGTACAGCACCGGCTGCACCACCCTCACTTTGCATTTCTACTACCGATGGGACAGTACCCCAGATGTTGGTCTCTCCCCTGGCCGACTTTGCGTCAGCATGCTCACCCATAGCACTGGACGGTGTGATGGGATAGATGGCTATGACTTCGCTTACTTGATGCGCGACGTGAGCTGTCGCCTCGTTACCATCAAAGGTAACCATTTCCCTCTTATACATGGAAACTCTCCCCTAATTGAGATTTAAGAAGAACTTTGTGAAACAACGCACCAGAAAACGGCGTATAATGAGGATCTTACCAAACCGGTAACACCACTCTGTAGTATACCGCAGGATGGACATTCGGTCAAACAAGCATGCTCAATGGCAGGTACATCCAGGATTCTGGGGGGCAGCGAGCAGAGCGGGCAGGCCACATTTTCAGCGTAGCGTGCCAGGTTCACCCGCATGGCTTCTTGTTGATCAGGACTGTGCTCTCTTGGACGCATTCCGCTTGCGAGGGGACGCACGTGAACGGTCGCCAGGTACCCACACGGCCAATGCGGAGATTGACCCAGTGTGGGACTTCAACGCATTTGTCGCCAAAATTCCTGGACACACCCGGTTTACTCAGATCACACTGCGCCTGGCACTATTGGGTGGAGGGTATCAAACGAGCACGTGCTCGGGAACATCAGCCGATGTCCCGAGCACGATGCGGATTCTAGCGGTACTCGTATCGAATGTCACCCGGACTTCCGCCAGAGCCGTGCCGGATTATGGGTGACGACCACTACTGCCACGGCTGCGATGGTCAGCAGAATAATCAGCACTTTGTCCCAACTCGTACTGGCAGCTCGCTCCTCCGCCTGTCCTGTGCTGGCGCTGTAATCGGAAGCGGGAGAGACTTTCTCCTGGCCGGCGCTGAAGATACCCCGCGCAGTACCCAACAACACGTCGCCCTGCTGGTTCGGATCCGCGAGCAGCGCGTTGACCCGTGCGACGGTACCGGCATCGTCCAACTTCCGCCAGGTATCGCCTCCATCATTGCTCACGAATACACCCAACGGCGCTTCATGTACTTCGCTTGTACCCAGCAGGTAGCTGGGTGCCGCATATACCAAAGACGGGTCATTCTCATCGACTTCGAGTCCCCTTACGGTCAAAGGGACCCCGGGGAGCAGCCCCAAACCCGCGCCGATAGACTGCCAGGTGCTCCCGCCATCGGTACTCCTGTACGCCCCCATCGATGCGGTGCCGACGTACATGACCTGCGCATCGCTTGGTGCCACCGCCAGAGAGACAGCATGCTCCGGCAGCGTGGTGATTCTCAACCAATTCTCACCAGCATCCGCGCTCGCAAACAACCCCTTGGATGTAACGGCATACAGTTGCTGCGTATTTCGCGGGCCGATCAGGATCTGGTCCACGCGCGCACCGTACAGCGCTTCTCCCAGAGCCATCATCGTCGTACCACGGTCCGTGAGCTTGTAAACACCCTGTCCGTCCGTGCCGGCGTAGACTGCGCCGGAACCATCGACCGCCAGCGAAAGTACCGCCGGAATACGCGCGTCCGTGCTCATGGGCAACGCCAGGGGGGTGTTCTCCCAGTTCCGTCCCCCATCCGTAGAAATGTAGAGATTGTTCCCGTGCGCCGAGACCGCATCCGCAGAAGTACCCGCATATACGACGCGCGGATCTGCCACGCTGGCCGCCAATACATTCACGTTCCGCCCCAACCGTTGGCTCGCCAACTGCCAATTGCGCCCGCCGTCCGTACTGCGATAGACACCGCTGGCGCCTTCGTCATCGACCTGCGCGTACAACGTGCGGCCACTTACGGAGGAGACTGCCGTCACATTCATGCCGGTCAAATCGGTGCTGGCCGTCCCTTCCCGGTCTCCAACAGCGAGAAAGAGGACGATGCCCAATGCGGCGATCAGCACAACCGATATCACACGCAATGTCAGGTTCTTTATCGTATTCATAGTACAGATACCTCCTATGAACTCTTCTGAACGGACCAGCCAAAGGACACTGGTGAGACCCGTAGTTCGAACTGCGATATATGTGGGCTCTGCGCTCCAACATAATCCTGTATAAATTATAATACACCTGTGGACTACAATCATCAGCCGGCTGGCGTATTCTGCCACTAGCCACATGCGTATCTTGCCATCAGCATGGCTTACGCGTTTTGGCCTAGCACATTGGAACGTGCTGCCTACAGGGCAGTCAGGGTTGAGGCGGAGAATTCAGTATATCGACAGCGGCAGATGAACGGATGGTCAGCGGGGTAACAAGGCGAACCATCCAATCGGCACTGTGCGCGAGGACGATCAACTCCGAATAATCGGTCCACTTCGGTTCGTCCGGTACCAGCAGTGGTACGTTGAACTGCCCGAAGTCGTCGACCAACACGGTCGCATAGGGGGGAGCCTGCGTCAGGTCTCCACCAGGTTCCACGAGAGACACGGTGACTTCGTCACCCGGCTTCCATCCCGCGCCCTTCACGTTCACCTGGCCCCCGAGCGAAACCGCAGCAGGGTCGACCTGCAGCTCAGCCCGAGAGGCTGGCAGGGAGAGAGTGGTGGCATCACCGGCCTCGGACCGATTCGGTCGCTCGACGTCCTGAATCGTGACCAGCGTTGCCGCCGGGAGCTGCCAGGCGTTGGGCTCGGACTCAGCCGCTGGTGGGGTTTCGCCATGCGCGTTGCTGGGAATGGCCTGGGCTTTCATGATGAGCTGCGCTTGCTCCACCTGGTCGGAGCGCAACGGAGGCGCAGGTGTACTGGTAACGGATGCAGACTTCTGTGGCGGAAGCGCGGGCGAAAGAGGGGTCGCGACAAGTTGCTCCCAGTGGAACTCGGCACGCGCGTTGCCGCCCCTGTTGAAATATTCAACGCGGACGCTGTATTCTCCTTCATCGAGCGACAGATCGGTCGTCCGCAGGCCCGCGCCAGCGTTCTGCCAGAAGTCGAGAGCCAGGTTGCTGTCCAACCAGACCCGCATGCCGGTATTGGCATTCACGTAGAAGCGATACCGGCCACGCGCAAATGCGATCCGTCGTGTCCAACGGACGGAGAAATCTCTGGCACGGATGCCTTGCACAGGCGATTCATCGCCCCAGATGAAACGAATCTGTGGATCGTTTCGTACCTGCGCCGGTTCTCCCTGCAAAGCGGCGTTGCTGAAATACTCGCCTTTCCAGTCCGGGAATACCTCCAGACGGTCCCACCAGAGACGCACAGCGGCGTGCTCTTCATCCTCGTAATACTCCAGTCGCACGAGGTGCGGTCCATCCCACAGATACGTATCAGCTACATAAGTGGTGGAGGCTCCCCTGTGCCACTGATCGATCACCAGCCTGTCGTCCACCCACAGCCGCACCCCGTCGTCCGCCTGAGCGAAGAAACGATACACACCCGCAGCAAACGGCACGTAGCGGGACCACCGTACCGAGAACTGATCGGGCTCCAGAGCTGCAGCGGGAGAACCATCCCCCCAGTCAAAATCGAGTTGACGATCATCCCGGAAAAAGAGCGGTATCCCGCTCAGAGTTGCGTTGTCGAAATACTCGCCATACCAATTCGTGGCTGGCAGTGACGGAAGTGCGGTTGCTGTGGGTTCAGGCAGAAAAGCGGCGATCGACACCCGATCAGACGCGGGTTGAGGTGTGCTACCCGCCTGCCCGGTGAACGCCGATTCCTCCGTTGAAGCGATCGACGCAGGTAATGCGCCGGACTCGACCTGGAAGATCGTTACAGATTTGGCACCCGACTGTTCCGCCCAGGCGACGATTTTGACCGCTCCCGCGCTGGCCCATTGCGCATCCTCCGGAAAGGTGAAATTGACGTGAAAACGCCCATCTTCACCGACCACAGCCCCCGCATAAGCAAAATCACGTTTCGCGGCGGCAAAAGGGGCCTCAAGAGACACAAAAACCACATCCCCCGCAGTCCAACCCTGTGCGGTTACCCGCAGCAGTGTACCGGGTGGGCCACTCGTTGGCTCCACCGCGATACGCGGGCTCAACGCGAGTGGGGTCGATGTCACATGCAGAGCCAATGAGCCCTGTTGCTGAATATAGTACAGGGCCAGAACAGTCGCCAATCCTAACCCAATAAAGAGCAAGAGCACAATGAAGACATAGAACCAATAAGGCCCCATATCCCCCAGAGGTCGGGTTTCATGATTTTCATCATGGCGTGGCCCAGGTCCAGGAACCATCGAATGATACTCCTCCACAAAACAACAACTCTACCTTCTATTATACTTGCGACCGGAAGGTTGTACATCAGCGGTGATGCCTAACTATCCGGCAAGACCAAACCGACGAAATACGCATTATGGCCTACGCGAAACTGCCTATGTCCTCAGTTCAACCGGCGTCACCGCCGGTGTGACCAGACTCCCTGAAGCCGAATACGGGTGGGCCTTCATCTTACGATGTTATAATGCCCAATGATGCACTTCTCCACGCATCTTTCATTGACAAAAGCCTTCCGTTGCATATAATCCGTAGCCAGACACAATCTGCTGGCAGACGAATCCTGTATCACCCAATCCGGCTTCGGCTCAGGGAGGAGTTCATAACATGGCAAGAGAAGGACGACTGGCAAATCGTATCGCAATTGTCACAGGTGGGGGACGGGGCCTGGGCAAGGCTATCGCCCTGGCGTATGCCGAGGAGGGAGCCGATCTCGTTCTCGTAGGGCGGGGACAAGAGGAACTGAATCGAGCTGCAGAGGAGATCCAGGCTCTTGGACGGAAAGCACTGGCGATCAGCGCCGATGTCACCCAGATCGACCACGTGAAGAGCATGGTGCAAGCCACACTGAGCGAGTTCGGCAAAATCGACATCCTGATGAATGCCGCCGGACAACGCGCGGTCTTCCCCACCACTGAATTGACTTTCGAGGACTGGCAGCGCGTGCTCAACGTGAACCTGACCGGTTCATTTGTTTGCTCGCAAGTTGTCGGGAAAGAGATGATCGAGCGAGGATATGGCAAGATCATCATGATGGGTTCCATGCAAGCCCACAGTGGCGCACCGGAACGAGCGGCCTACATCGCGAGCAAGACCGGCCTGGTGGGGCTAACACGCGCCTTGGGTGTGGAGTGGGCCAAATACGGGGTCAATGTCAATATCCTCTCGCCAGGTTACTTCCGGACAGACATCATCGAGCATCAAATCAAGATCGGACAGCTGAACCTGGAAGC
>DMIX01000078.1 GCA_003451975.1 Propionibacteriaceae bacterium | reverse complement strand
GTGAACAAGCGCACCTGATCCCCTCGGCGCTGGAGAAAGCGGGACTGGTTCAGCAAGCACTGGCCGATGGCATCCTCTGCAACAAGATTGGGGTTGATCAGACTGATACGCACAGGCAGACTCCTCAAGACACAGTGTAGTGTGGCAAGTCACGCATCGTTCGGTGCCGCCTCACCACGCGGGCGTATGCTCCTTCGACGATGTCGCCGATCCGCTGGACGGCAATGGCCGCGGCCTCGCGCACTCGCCAGCGATCATCGCTCGCCGCCGTAGTGAGCCGCTGAATCAACGTTCCGGGATCGTCCGCGATCACGATCAGTCGCCCCAATCCGACCACCCCACAGCAGGCGAGGTATTCCGCCGGCTCATCGAGAAACGACCAGATCAGCGGCTCCGGAACCAGATCGCCGGCCACCTCGAGCAGTGTCAGATTTGCTCGGGGGCCCGGCAAACCGCTGTGCCGGGTCAAGTACTGCGCCAATTCGGCTGGTGCGAGATCGGTCGACTCGGCACGGTACCGCGCCGCGACTTCGACCATGATGCACATCCTAAGCCGGACACCGGCGGTGCCACGGAAGCCCGGCAAAGCTCGCTAAAGTTAGCGGGTCACCAACCGAGGAGTGCGCCCGTGGCCGATTCCGCCAGCACCGTTTCCCAGATCTACGCCCAGACACTCGGCGTGATCGAAGCCGTCGAACCGCGTATCGCCGGAGCGATCCGCTCCGAGCTGACTGATCAGCGAGGTTCGCTGAAACTGATCGCCAGCGAGAATTACGCCTCACTGCCGGTGCTGCTCACCATGGGTAACTGGCTCAGTGACAAATACGCCGAAGGCACCATCGGACACCGCTTCTACGCCGGCTGCCAGAATGTCGACACCGTGGAGAGCGTCGCGTCCGAGCACGCCCGGGAGCTGTTCGGCGCCGAGTACGCCTATGTCCAACCGCATTCGGGCATCGACGCCAATCTGGTGGCCTACTGGTCGATCCTGGCCCATCGCATCGAGAGCCCGACGTTGGAGCGCCTGGGCGCCAAGACGGTCAACGACTTGTCCGAGGAGGACTGGGAGGCGTTGCGCGCCACCTTCAACCAGCAGCGGGTGATGGGCATGAGCCTGGACGCCGGTGGTCACCTCACCCACGGCTTCCGGCACAACATCTCCGGCAAGATGTTCCGTCAGCATTCCTACGGCACCAATCCCGAGACCGGCCTGATCGACTACGACAAGCTGCTCGCCGACGCCCGCGAATTCCAGCCGCTGATCCTGGTGGCCGGCTATTCGGCCTACCCGCGGCGGGTGAACTTCGCGCGGATGCGCGAGATCGCCGACGAGGTGGGCGCCACCTTGTTCGTCGACATGGCCCATTTCGCCGGCCTAGTGGCCGGCAAGGTGTTCACCGGGGAGGAGAACCCGGTGCCCTACGCCCATGTGGTGGCTTCCACCACGCACAAGTCACTGCGCGGGCCGCGCGGTGGCTTCGTACTGGCCACCAGTGAGTACGCCCCCAGCGTCGACCGCGGCTGTCCGATGGTGCTCGGCGGACCGTTGAGCCATGTGATGGCTGCCAAGGCGGTGGCTTTCGCCGAGGCCCGCCAGCAGAGCTTCCAGAGCTACGCCCAGGCGGTGGCCGACAATGCCAAGGTCCTCGCCGAGGGGCTGCTGAAGCGCGGCGTCACCCTGGTGACCGGCGGCACCGACAACCATCTGGTGCTGTTGGACGTGAGCTCCTTCGGGTTGACCGGACGTCAGGCCGAATCGGCGCTGCTGGACTCCGGGGTGGTCACCAACCGCAACTCGGTTCCCAACGACCCCAATGGTGCGTGGTATACCTCCGGCGTGCGCATCGGCACCCCGGCTCTGACTAGTCGTGGTTTCGGCGCTGCCGAGTTCGATCAGGTCGCCGAGTTGATCACCGGAGTACTGAAAGCGACCTCTCCGCTCACGACGGCCGCAGGCACCCCCGGCAAGGCGAAGTACACCATCGCCGACGGCGTGGCCGAGCGGACCCAGGCCGCCGCTGACGAACTGCTGGATGCCAATCCGCTTTACCCCGGTTTGGAGCTCTGAACGAACCACCGCAGCTGTCTGCTGGTGGTGCGCGCTACCGGCTGGTGGTGCGCGCTACCGGCTGGTGGTGCGCGCTACCGGCTGGTGGTGCCCGTCCTCTCGCTGGCTGAGCTTGTCGAAGCCCAGCCGGCGAGGTTGGTTGCCCCTTCGACAAGCTCAGGGCACGGAAGGAAGGCTCAGGGCACGAAGGCGGAGCTTCTCACGACCCCCAGCGGTCGGGGAAGGCGGCCCAGCGGTCGGGGAAGGCGGGTCAGCGGCTGAAGAGGGTGCCCTGCAGGGTGGTCACGAAGTTGTTCATGGACGCCGGGAAGTCCGCCAAGTGCCAATCCTGCGGCCCGTGATACCAGTCAAGATCGGCAGAATCAGGGAGGCCGTCGGCATCGGATTGAGCGATGGCGGTCAGCCAGCGATCACGCCCACCGAGCACAACCGCATAGGGCAATAGCGTCGAGACACTTCGGTAGGGATCATCGGCGGTCAGATTCGAAACCGGATGAGTGAGCAGATCCCCGCGCAGGATGTCCAGGCCCCGCAGCACCGCGGTTCCGGTCGCGGTGCGCGCGGGCATCTCTCGGGATACGAACATCAAGCCCAGCGCAACCAGAACCAGCGACAGACCCAGCAGACCGAAGCTGGTGAACGCGATCAATGTCGCCGCACCCACAGTGGCCGCCACCAGGACGACCCAACTCAGCAGGCCCCACTGGCTTCGGGTGGCATCGGGACGCCGAGCGAACCAACCCTCGGCCACCACCTCGTCGTACAGCTCGGATTGCACGGTGCCGATGACCGAGGCCAGCGTGCCGGGAAGATGCGACAGCTTGACCGGATCACCCTGCACCGGGGCCACCGCATCCAGCAGCGTGCGTTCGAAGTCATGCAGCGGTTCGTCGCTCGAGCGCCGGGTGAAGGTCCAATCGGTCGGGGCGTGCTCGTTCTCTCGGGGCAGCTCGGTGATCCGTAGATGGCCCCGAACGGCGAGATCGAGCACCGAGGCGGTGACATCCACCGGGTCCACCCGCTCATCGACCAGCGTGCCGATCGTTCCGGGTCGAATCCCCTCGATCACCGTGAACTCCGTCTGGCCAGCGGCAATGGGCTCGAAGTCGGCTACCAGAATCGGATCGACCGCACCGGCGAAGTCGCGGCCGATCTTGCGGTGCGCCAGCCAGAGCAGCAGCGCACCGAGCACGGCAACTCCCACGGCCAGCCCCAACGCCAGCGGATCGACGGAGAAGGCCCGCTCTGCGGTCCAGAGTTGGCGCAGGTTCTCATTCACGGCAACCTGGCCGGGCGCGAAACTCAGCGTGGCGATGACCACGTCGCCGATCCCGACACCGTCCTGACGGAAGGTCGGCTGCGGGTAGTCATGGTTGCCGCCGGCATAGAAAGTGCAGGATTCCGGGGAGGACGCCTCGCCGGCTGCGCAGTCCAGATAGGTGAACAGAGTCGGAACAGACATCACACCGTTGAACTGACGCACCGGAACACTCAGACCCTGGAGCAGCGGCCAGCTCACCAGAGTTTCGTCATCGACATCGCGCACTGCGGCACCAGTGACCACATAGCTCAGCAGTAATGGCTGGGTCAGCCCGGCGGTCGGCATGTCGATGATGACCCGTGATGCTTCGGTACGAATCTCCGGCTGCAGCACCACACCGCCGCTGCTGAGGGTGACATCGGAGATCGTGTAGCGATATTCCGTGGACTGCGCGGTGCGGCGTGCGGTCTGGATCACCTGCTGCAACCGCTCGGGCGGAGTGGACTCGAAAGTGATCGCGGCTTGGACGGCCAGTTGACCGTCCGAGGAAAGCACCGCTGCGGCGTTGTAGGTCGACACCTGTCCGGGCGTGGCCGCATGGGCAGCGGGAACGATCCCGGCCGCCAGACCGACGGCTGCCAGCGCTACGGCCAGCGTGCGCAGCATCCGGGTCGCGAGTTTCGCCATGATGGTTCCTCTGCAGAGCGATGGGATTTCCGGTACAGCGTAGCGAGGTAGCCGTGCCGAAATCACCCTTCGCGTCCAGCCCAAAAAGTCCGTCGGCCACAAAAGGTGCGTCCAGCGGAGAGCGCCATGGTGGTGTCGGTTTTCGTAAAACCGTTAGTCTTTCGACGTGACACAGAACTGGGGAGGCCCGAATACCGGTCCGCAATGGAACGGTCAACAGGCGTGGAATCGACCTCAGAACGCGTGGGGCAATTCGGTCTATCCGACGCCGCCACCACCACCTCCGGCCCCTCCCCAGGGCTTTCCGCCGCCGACCGGGGCGCCACCGGGTTACCCGCCGCCGCCCGCGGCGCCGACCGGATTTCCACCCATTGGTGGCTACGTGCAGCCGGGCACCTTCCCGCCGCCGAAGCGGAAGAATCCGCTCCTGGCGATCCTGGCCGGCGCGGTCTTCATCGTGATCGTGGCCTTCTTCCTGATCACCGTGAGCAACTACCTCAACGATGGCGGTGGTGGCGGTGGCGGCCATCAGGTGACCAACGTGCCTGCGCCCGATTTCGATCCGCCGGAACTACCTGCGCCCGATACCTACGATCAGGCCGAAACCTGGCTGACCGACAATGCGATCTACGATGAGTCGGTCCCGGTGCCCACCGACTGCACGGTCCCCTATCTCAACACCAAGACCGCCACCCCCGAGGAGTTGGAGGCTCACCTCAACGAGCTGACCAAGTGCCTGTGGGGGGTGTGGATCGATCCGATGACTGCGGCCGGCTTCGAGCTCCCGCGGCCTCCGGTCACGGTTTACAGTTCCTCGGTCACAACAGCATGTGGCGACGCCGAGTCGGGCAACGCCTTCTACTGTGCTGCTGACCAGCACATCTATTACGCCACCGATCTGTACAAGGTGATGCCCGGACAGCTGCAGACCCAGCCCTTCGTTTCCGAAGTGGTGATGGCCCACGAGTTCGGTCATGCCATCCAGGCGCGCACCGGGATCCTCATTTCGGAAAAGGCCTTGGAACAGAAGGTCGCGAACGCAACGGCCAAGGAACTGTCGCGGCGCACCGAGGTGCAGGCCGACTGCATGGCCGGCCTTTTCACCAATGCGGTGTCCAATGCCAGCAGCCTGTCCGGTGACAACGTGGACAATCTCAAGATGCTCATCTACAACATCGGCGATGACATCCTCACCGGAGACCCCGACTACGAAGGCGACCACGGATCGGGCAAGAACCGCCAAGCCTGGTTCGTCAAAGGACTAGGCACCGCCCAGATCGGCGTCTGCAACTCCTACACGGCAGCGTCGAAGACGGTTCGCTGAGCGAGCTCAGCCCTCGACCAGCGCCACAGCCATAGCCGCCGCGCCTTCGCCGCGTCCGGTCAGCCCCAAACCGTCGGTCGTGGTACCGGCCAGGCTCACGGGCGCACCCACCGCCGCGGACAGCACCGATTCGGCTTCGTGACGGCGATCGGCCAATCGCGGCCGGTTGCCGATCAGTTGAACTGAGACGTTCACCGGCTGCAGCCCCTGTTGCGCCAGTCGTCGCACACATTCGGCGATGAAGGACACTCCCGAAGCCCCCGACCAGGCCGGGTCGTCGGTTCCGAAGTTGCTGCCGAGATCTCCCAGGCCCGCCGCCCCCAGAAGCGCATCACAGATCGCATGAGCCACCACATCGCCGTCGGAGTGTCCCGACAATCCGACCGGCTCACCGGGAAATTCCAGGCCGGCAACCCACATCGGGGTTCCCGCGGCGTAGGCGTGGACATCGGTTCCGATGCCGACTCGAATACTCATGACCGGCTCCGTGCTATCGCTTCGACGAACAACAAATCGGTAGGTTCGGTGACTTTCAGCGCCGCCCGGTCACCGGCGACGAGGGTGAGGCGATGCCCGCGAGCAGCAACGGCGCTGGCGTCATCGGTGACTTCCAAACCTGAGGCCTCGGCGTACTCGAGGGCGTCGTCGAGCACCGTGCGAACAAAGCCCTGTGGCGTCTGCACGATCCGCAGTTGGTCACGATCGACGACCTCGGACTCACCGTCGCCGGTCAGGCGACGCATCGAGTCGGCCACTGGTAGCACGGGGAGGCAGCCTGGGGCGCCATCGACCAGTGCCGCGATGACGCGGCCCACCAGATCGCCAGGCACCATGGCACGAGCCGCATCGTGCACCAGGACGTAGTCGCACTCAGCCAATACCGGGTCGCCGTCGATCGCAGCCAGACCGGCACGAACCGAATCCTGACGCCGGCCGCCACCCAGCACGTAGGACGCAGGGATGGGTGAATCAGCCAGTGCGGTCTCGAACGCCGCACGTTCACCATCAGGGATTACCACCACGGCTCGGTCAACACCGCCGGCCGCCAAACCGTCCAAGCTGTGCCGCACCAGGGTCCGTCCAGCGACTTCGCGCAACGCTTTCGGACGTCCACCGCCCAAACGAACGCCAGCGCCGGCCGCCACCACAATGGCGACGACCGGCGCGGTCGAGTTCATGTCAGGTTCCGACTTCAGGAAGCCAGCACCTCGTCGAGCAGAACCTCTGCGCGGTCCTCCTCCACCTTTTCAGCCAAGGCCAACTCCGAGACCAGGATCTGGCGGGCTTTGGCAAGCATCCGCTTCTCCCCGGCGGAGAGCCCCCGCTCACGCTCGCGGCGCCACAGATCGCGTACGACCTCGGCGACTTTGAGCACATTGCCTGAGTGAAGCTTCTCCACATTGGCCTTATAACGACGCGACCAGTTGGTGGGCTCTTCGGCATGCGGTGCCCGCAACACTCCGAAAACTCGTTCCAACCCATCGGCGTCGACGACATCGCGGACACCTACCAGATCGAGATTGCAGGCCGGCACTCGCACTACCAGATCATTCTGGCCAACGATGCGCAAGACGAGGTAAAGCTTGTCTTCGCCTTTGATCGCTCGAGTTTCCAGGGCTTCGATGACTGCTGCGCCATGATTGGGGTAGACCACGGTCTCACCGATTGTGAACGTCATATCAGCGTTTACCACCTTTCCCGACTACCAAGTCTAGCACTTTGTAGGGGCTCTCCGAAAGGCATCAATCCTAGCCAGAACCTCATTTCCGGGGTTGACAGCGGGACGCATCTATGCTCCCCGAGAGGCCTGCCCCAGTTCGTCGCCCGTCAAATTACCCGTCGAATCGCAAGCACCTCAACTCTCGGCAGTGGGGCCTCACAAGCGCAAAAACAGTTGGGTGGACACGGCCTTCCGCCGCGTCCACCCAACGTAATTGGCAGTGGTTCAGTTGATCATGCTGCGATCTGCACCTGCTTGGCAGGGAACACCGTCTTTGCCGCAATCACCAGTGTCGCGGCCACCAATACTCCGGCGACCAGGCTGATCAAGAAGCCGGCGATGGCCCACGGCAGCGGACTGAACGCGAAGAGCACGAAGATGCCACCATGCGGCGCTCGCAGACCCACCCCGAGTGCCATGCTCAACGCACCCGTGACCGCACCTCCAGCCATCATGGATGGAATCACACGCAGCGGATCGGCGGCGGCAAACGGGATCGCTCCCTCAGAGATGAACGAGGCGCCCAACAGCCAAGCCGCTGCGCCGTTCTCGCGCTCGACATCGGTGAACAGGTTCTTGCGAACCACAGTGGCCAGTGCCATCGCCAACGGCGGCACCATACCTGCGGCCATCACGGCGGCCATCACCTGGAAGTTCGCCGTCAACCCGGCAGAAAGGCCCGCCGTTGCAAACAGATAGGCCGCCTTGTTGACCGGGCCACCCAGGTCGAAACACATCATCAGACCGAGCAAGGCACCCAGCAGGATCGCCGAGCCACCCGACAGGCCGGAAAGTCCGTCTTGCATGGCCTGAGTGAGGTTGGCCAACGGGTGCCCCAGCAGGAAGTACATCAAGGCGCCGGTAATGAAGGTCACCACGAGCGGGATGATCACCACCGGCATCAGCCCGGCCAGCCAACGCGGTGCACGCCGTTCGGCCAGCCACGCTGCCAACACACCCGCGATCAGACCAGTGATCAGGCCCCCCAGGAAGCCGGCACCCAAGGTCACCGAGATGGCACCGCCGACGAAACCGGGGGCAATGCCAGGACGCCCCGCCAGCGCATAGGCGATATAGCCGCTCAGCGCGGGAACCAGGAAACCGAAAGCGGCCGCCCCGACGGCGAACATGACCGCCCCCAGCGTCATGATGAAGCCCGCTGGCATCGCCGACACGGTGGATTGGGCCAGCACCAGGGCTCCGATCGAGCTGCCGGCGCTCACCCCCGCCTGGCAGGTGTCAGCACTCATCCAGGTCAACTCAGCGCAGCTGCGCGCACCATTGACCCCCGGCACGAGGGCAATGTCGAACCCGCCGAACAAGAAGCCGAGCGCGATCAACAGACCGCCAGCGGCCACGAACGGGATCATGTAGGACACACCGGTCATCAGCGCGGTCTGGATTCGGCGCCCCCAGCCTTGCTTGGCGGCCGCGCTCGTGGTGGGTG
>DMIX01000017.1 GCA_003451975.1 Propionibacteriaceae bacterium | reverse complement strand
GGGGAAGAGGTAGAGACCCGAGGCGTCGATGACAGCGGCCCCATCGGTCACCGCATTGGCATGCACTACACCGTCGATGGTGCCATCCTCAGCAATCACAACGGTCGCGGGACGCGCCCCGTCCTCAAAGACGACAGTGGCTCCGATGATGCTCGTCTTCACGATTCCCCCCGTCTACGATGACGGCATAGCCGCGTTTGTTATACGTATAGACAATCTTACGGTGTGATGCAAGGGGGTACGGGCATCAAAGCTCCTGAACCGTGAGGCCGGTTTCGACTAGGACCTTGGCAACGTCCGAACGGCCCGGTTGCGCCAGGCGGTGCTCCGCCTGACATCAAGAGCTATGAACCCGGCCCTTCTCGTCGCAGTACTCATCCAGCAGCGCGTCTCATCTGGCACGGTCTTGTCCCGCGTCGGCATGCTTGCCTGTCTTGATGGGCTCTTCGACGAATCACGATGGGGACAGTCATTCCCACGAATGAAGTGCGGGGGCGGGGTGTTGAAGGCCTTACGGCGGCTCTGCACTCGATCACCCACGTCGAGGAGGGCGTGAGGCCCACGATTGATGCCGGCGGCGGAGCCAAGACGGCGTGCCAACTCGACAGACCCCACGAGAACGGAATCGTAACACCGGGTCGTGAAGTGGCAGTGGCCGAGACAGTCGGTAACGGCCTTCAGCTTCTCAGCGCAGACTCGCCCACGATCATCTTTGCGGTTGCTGCTCATTGGCGCTCCCAGAAGAAGGTGCTGCCGGCCGGCGGGCGCAGACAGTGATGGGACTGCATAGCCGGGGCGTAACCTCCGACTGCCAGGAGCGCCACGATGTCTCCCTCCCGGACCTCCGGGAACGGGTAGTCCTCCGCGAAGAGGTCATCACCCTCGTTGATGTGGCCGGAGATCGTGACCGGGTCGGACGCCGTCGCCAATGGATCGCGACAGAGCACGACTTCGAAGGGGCGACCGTAGAGGAAGCGATAGCTCATCACGTTCCAACCCACGTTGAGGCCCACAAAGCGAGTTCCCAGTCGTCGCTCCACTGTGACGACCTTGGCAAGCAGGACGGCGCTCTCCTTCACAAGGAAGTTCCCGGGTTCCACGGCAACGATGAGGTCGAGCGGCGCGAGGTGACGCGCCAGGATCGAGGCCCACGCATCGAGATTGAGTGACTCGTCGCCAGCTCGTAGGGGAACTCCAAGGCCCCCGCCGGTGTTGACCTCGGATACCGGACATCCCATGGCTCGCAGCTTCTGCACTATGCGAGCCGCCGTCTTTGCTGCCTCCTCCAGCTTGGCGAGTCCATCCGTCAAGACGCCGTCGGCGATGTGGTAGTGCACGGTCGATATCTGGAGCCCATGGCGGGCAGCGATGGCTACTGCCTCTGGCAACTGCTCTTCGTAGATCCCGAACTTGGTCGGCCGGGAGTTGCTGTACAAGGTCTTGCCGTCGCGCCACGCGGCGCCGATACGCGGGTTTATGCGGATGCCCACGCGGCGTCCGGGTGCGCACTTCCCCAATCTCTCAATCTGGGTGAGAAGGTCGACGTTGACATGTACTGGGTGCGGCAGGATCTCGTCGAGGTCCTCGTCAGAGAGGTTCGTCCCCGTGTAGCTGATCTCCTCAGGCAGCCACCCGTGGTCGACAGCCAACTGCATCTCCCCAGGGGAGCAAGCATCGACGCCAACAGCTTGGGGTGAGCCCGGAGAGCCCAGAGCCCGAAGGTAGCGAAGCGCCGCTGGCTCGCGCTGGGCCTTCAGCGCTAACCTGACGACTCCGTTCAAGCCCGCCCGGTCCATCGCTTGCTGCAGCGCCCGTACCTGCTCCGCGATCCGCTCCAGATCGACGACGTAGCGGGGTAGCGCCAACTCCTTGGCCAGCGTCAGCGTATCGCGGCCGGCGACATGGAGATGACCGTTTCGCACGTCGAGCCCAGGCCGAGTCCAGTAAGCTGACTGAGCCGTGCCAGATCTCTGCATCCGTCCAAGCTCCTGTTTCGAAGGTTGCGCACGTCCGTCAGCAGCACCTCGCGGCACGATTTCCACTCGATCCCGATAGCTCAGTCGGCTCGCTGCACGGTAGAAAGCCTGCGTTGAGGAAGCGCTGAGCGCGGCCCACCGCTCGCCAGGCTGTGGTGAGAAATCGAGTCCGTGAAACTCCGGCAGAGGACGCCCCTTGGCCGAGCGGAGCCACATTTGCCCACGCACTCCCGGCCCCTTGACATGACGTGTCTCAGCTTGGTTGCCCACCAGTTCAGACTCTTTGGCCACCTCCAGTTGGAGCCAGTGCGGCTGAAGGCTTTCGAGCAAGCGCAAGATGCGGGGCGTCCGCGCGATGAGGAACGAAGTCCCGGCCGCGTCAGGCCCACAGAAGCGTGGCAGCCAGGCGTCGCCGACAGCGACGTCCGCAAGCTCATTGGTCCCATCTGGACAAACCAGGCAGCGGCCGGGCACATGCGCCGCAAACCAGGGGTCGAAGTAGTCGGGGTAGGGGGCCTCGACCTGCTCACCACTCCGCAGCAACAGCCGAAACGCTCCCGGCCAGCCGTCGCCTCGGTAGGCGACAGAGACGACATCACGTGGATCGATGCCCATCCGCTGAATGCCGACGAGAGTCCCACGGGGCGTGCAGGTCGTGCCGCAGAAGAGCCCCACGGCGAGTACAACCCGACGCCTTAGAAGCTTGTAGACAGTCTGCGCCTTGCGAAGTCCCTCAATATGACAAGGAAGGCCAACTAGCGCGTATCGGCCGTCCTCCTCAAGAACTCGGCGAAGCAGACGATTGGGCGAGGCAACCGTGTACTTCGAGCCCCTTGCCGCCAAGACCCCGTCGCGGTCCGTTGCGATGTACGAGAACGTGCGGAGCGGGTTCTCGGGATCCATGGTCGTCACGATCGCCGCGTCGATGAAGCCTGTCTCGAGCGCCCCGGCAAGGATTGCTGTGGCGACGCCGCCTGACGAGCCTCGGAAGCGGAGTTCGTCATCACTCGCCCAGCCGGTGAAAAGGCGTCGTGATCTGCCAACGAAAGGAGCCTCCGAGAAGTGAGACCAGGCGACGAGATCGGAGGGGACACTCACGGCGTCCTCCGCAGCAGGCGACAATGCTTGCGGCACCAGTGGTCCGCGAGACCGCCACGCGAGCCTGCCAAGGAAGTCTTCGGTCAGATGTGGGAAGTCGACAGTCCTGCCTGGGCAGGCGGCAGCGCAAGCCCCACACTGTGTACAGCGCTCGTCGTCGACCTCGATCCGCAATCCTGCATCAAGATCCCAGGATCCACGGATAGCGCCACGGGGGCAGAGGCCGAGACACGTCCCGCACAGGGTGCACAAGCCGTCTCGGACGACGGACGCGATGTTCTCGGAGGGTACTCCGGCCACAGCAGTGAGGGCCGTCCGGGGGTCATCCCCCCTGGCGCGCGCCGTCGCCCTGACCGAATGCTTCGTAGGAGACCTTGTCGCTCTCGCATTGGGTGCGCGGCGTCTTGTGCTCAGCAGGATGCCCGATACCGATGAGGGACAGGACCCGCCAGTCCGACCCGGACGGGATACCGAGCAGCGGGTAGTAGTCACGCTCGTCGCCGTCAGGATTCCGCACGCCGCACCAGATGCTGCCGAGGCCGAGCTGGGTGGCTTCGACAAGTATGTTCTCAGTCGCGGCGCTGCAGTCCTCGATCCACCACTCCGACGACGGATCGCCAAGCACGGCTATCACGAGCGGAGCATGAGCCAGCATGGACGTGTAGGCGCTCAAGTCGGCCAGCGCTCGTCGCTTCTCCTCATCGCGGATCAGAACGAAGTGCCAAGGCCGCGAGTTGCTGGAGCTGGGACCTGAGAATGCAGCCTTGAGCAGGAGTTCCTCCTGCTCGGTGCTGACGGGCCTCTCTGTGAAGCGCCGAATGCTGCGTCGGGCCAGCATCGCGCCAAGAACGCCATGCGGGGAGTGGCTGGTGTCGAGGTCCTCGACCCCGAGGATGTAGTCGATGAACAGGTTGATGATGTCGGCGGCGTCAGTCGAAGTGAAGTCATGAACGCCCGTGGCCGGCGCGTCGACGAGGAACTCGAGCCATACTCCATCCGCCAGCGCCGCCAGCGCGTTGCCGGCTTGGGAAGCATCAATCTTCCTGCCTCGCTTTTCGGCGGCGGCTTCAAGCAAGACCCGGTAGCGCGCCCGTTCCAGCGAGTACACGCTCTCGTTGATTCGCTGGAGCTCGGGGTTGGTCCTGGCGGCGTGCCAGAAGCCGAACCACCCGTGGACACGGTTCGGCGAGAATAGAGGCCCGTTCACCGTGTTATCGATGAGGCTTCGCAGCTCCCCCTCCGGATCATCCGAGACATCTCCGACTTCGCCATGCACCCCCCGAAACTCATCAGCGAGGCGCTGGAACGCCGCGACTAGAAGCTGGTTCTTGGATCCGAAGTAGTGCCGAACAAGACCGCGGCTGACGCAGGCAGCCGCGGTGATCCGTTCGACAGAAGCGCCGGCGATCCCGTACTCAGCGATGCACCTTATCGTCGCTTCGATCAGGTCGTCCCGACGCTGCTGGGCATTGATTTCTCGAGGCTTCTTGTCTTTCACGGCCTGTGCCATACTTGGCCCCGCCCTTTCATTGACACCCGGTCTGCTTTTGCTATACGTATAACACAATCGTGCCGGTGAGACCATGGATTTGGTCGGGGGACTGCAAGACGCGCAATCGTCACGCGGGCCGAACGCGTGGCGCCGGCTTCAGCGTGAATGCGCTGACCCGACCGCTCCTCGGGCAGATTCCACATGCCGTGGTTTGATTGCTCAGCACATCGTCAGGATGCGCAACCTTGCGTCCGCCTTCTTCAATGCGAAGGGACTCGGTCAGTGAGCACTCGCTGCAGGTACCTCTGGGATTGAGTGACGCCGCTGAGAGCCTCCGACACTAATGCCCGCGGTTGCCAACGACAGACGCGCCTAATGGTCACCCACCGGTGCCGCATTTGAGTAGTAGGAATAAGTCACCATGTTCGAGGAGGATAGACT
>DMIX01000273.1 GCA_003451975.1 Propionibacteriaceae bacterium | reverse complement strand
GGTGGACTGCTGGCTCCTAAGAAAGCCGCCATGTTCCTGGACATGGGCGGAGACGGTGTGTGCTTCTACCCGTCCGATCTGCAGGGGAGTTGGCCGCGGATGGAGCGGGACATTCCGGTGGTGGCGATGGCTATTCCAGGTATCCCCTGGACGACCGACGAGGCTGTCCCTTTTCTGCACAATGCCCACGATGCGTACCAGGAGCAGCATGGCGCGGAACCGGCATTCCTCGTTGGGCGGCTGACGTGCTGCTCGCGGAGCGAATATTGGGATCTGACCCAGCGGGCGAAGGCTGAAAAGCCGGAGGCGCAGTACGAAGTGGTCGACCCGTACACGTTTTTCTATCTGCTTAAAGTGTTCATGGGCGGCGAGATCGAATACCGTGCGACCTATCTGAGCGACACGATGCCCGATACTGTATCGCCGGGGCAAAGCATCGCTTTCGATGTAACGATCCGCAACGATGGCTGGGATACGTGGCCCGAAGGAGCAGGGTATCAGCTTGGCGTCGATATCCGGCCGGGCGCAATCCTGCCGCGCATGTTGCTGCAGGATGCGAACGCCTACCCGGTGCGCGCCGACCTACCGAAAGCCGTGCCGCCCGGCGACACGGTCACCGTGCCGCTGAGCCTCGTCGTATCGGCCGAGCCGGGCTACTACACCGTCCAATTCGACGTGATCGCACCCGACATCGGCACCTTCGAGAGCCATAATGATCTTCCTTGGCAGAAGGTGCTGAACATTGCAGGAGGCTGACGAATGGGGCGTAGGCTGAGATGAGCGAGCGTGCTTTCCCTTCACAGCCCGCAACTGCCAGTGACATCGCTTGCTGTGTGATGTCCGCTGTGGACGTATTCTTCGATCTTCGCGAAGAGGAAATCGAACGGATAAACCGGGTCATGAGCTTGCGGGAAGTGAGCAAGGGGCGGATCATATACATGCCCAATGATGCCGGCGAGAACCTGTATATCCTCAAGCAAGGACGTGTCCAGCTCTACCGGCTTTCGACTGATGGACGTAAGCTCGTATTGACGATATTGGGGCCGGGTGGATTGTTCGGTGAGATGTCCATGGTTGGCGATGGAGAATACCAGACGTTTGCCGAGGCGATGGATGACAGTGTCGTGTGCGTCTTGGGACGAGCGGAGATGGAGTGGCTGATTATGGAGTGTCCGCAGATCGCCCTGCGCCTGGTCAACGTCATCGGGCAGCGGCTTGCGGAAACCGAATCACGGCTCAAGGACATCGCTTTTAAGAGTGTGCCCGCGCGCATCGCCACGCTCCTGTTACGCCTGGCGGGGGAAGGTCGCATGGAAATCCACGGTTACACGCATCAGGAGATATCCGAAATCGTGGGCACATACCGCGAGACGACGACGCAGACGCTGAACGATTTCCGCGCGCAGGGCCTGATCGCCATCAGCCGCAAGCACATCGAAATCCTGGACGAAGAAGGGTTGAGCCGAATAGCAGAGAACTGAGATCAGTTGGCGTGCCGTCTTGTCCTCGCGCCAGAGCCACCCTGGATCAGGCGTTGATGCTCCGTTTTCACGCTCTGAACATTGCTATGGACCATGCTCTGCAGCAAGACAGTTGAGCTCTGCTTGGCGGCACCACAACCGAAGATAAGTGCCCGAAGGAACCGCTTGTCGCGCAATTCTGCAGGGCCGGCTACAGCGTTGCCCGGATCAATTTTACCCAGATGTTGCGATTCCCATGCCAATTCGCCAGCTTCTCGACGATCAACTGGTCGATCCCCATACTCCGCCCGCAGCCGGTCGTCATAATGATGATGTGGATCAGTAGCAGCAGCCCATAAGGCCACAACGCATCCCCGGCGGGCGCGATGGTTTCCCACAGGTAATAGCCTGTGAGCACAATACCCAGAAACGCCCCGAGTTTAGTGAGCAGCCCGATCGAGAGAAGCACGCCAGCCAGTAGACACATGAACCAGATCAACGACAGGCGCGGGCTGGGTTGTAGTTGTGTAAACCAGAAGACGCCCATGATGATGCGCAACGCTACTAACGGAAGCGCCGGAACGCGTTTGCTGTATGCCTGTCGCCAGAACTCTTTGAGCCAATGGGATGCCATAATCGATGTTTTATACCACCGGATTTGCTTACGATCCGGGCCCTTTGCGCGTTATTCTATTCTGCGTACACTGCCGTCGGCCATGCCGACCAAGACGATGTCGGTGACGCCGGTGAAGATTCCATTCTCTACGACGCCGGGGATTCTGTTCATAGCGATTTCCATGGCTTGCGGATCCCCAATCGCGTCGAAACGCACGTCGACAATGAAATTGCCCTGGTCGCTGATCACCGGACCGTCCTTTTTCACTGCCCTGCGTACTTCAGGGCTGCCACCCAAGGCCCGTAACTGGCGTATCACAGGAGCAACCGCCATCGGAATGACCTCTACTGGCACTGGGAAGGTCTCGCCGAGATGTTGCACCAGCTTGGTTTCATCGACGACGACGATGAACAGCTCTGCCAGGTAATCGATGACCTTCTCGCGAGTGTGAGCTGCCCCGCCGCCTTTGATCAGATTCAGGTCCGGATCGACCTCATCCGCGCCATCGATCGCGATGTCGATGTGCTCCACATCGTCCAACGTACGGATGGGGATGCCCAGCTCGCGCGCCAGCATCGACGCCGAGAAGGAAGTCGGTACGCCGACGATGGATAATCCCTCCTCGCGCACGCGTCGTCCCAACTCGCGCGTTGCAAAAGCCGCCGTTGAGCCGGACCCAAGCCCGACGATTGCCCCGTCTTGTACCATGCTGGCGGCTTCAATTCCTACCCGTTGCTTGCTCAGTATTCTCGGATCGGTTTCTCCCATGATAGTCAGCCCTCCGTGCTATTCTCAATATACATAGGGCATTGTAAATCGAGATAAGATCCCTGTCAAGTGCCCCGTGGCCGCCCAGCAGTCGCAGCCGGCGTACAACCGACCGTCCTCAATTCCTTGACATGATCCCCTGTGTATGGTATAAGTAGTGAACATCGCTATGTCCACATACCGCCGCAGGCGGACAGCACGACACATTGGGGGAATATCATGCCACATATCTCACGTCGCATGTGGTTGTTGGGGCTTGCCGTGTTTCTCGGCCTGGCACTGATCTCCTGTGGCGGCCAGACGTCGGAAGTGCCGCCTCCACTTGGACTCAACCCGTCGCTCGAAACGGTGACCAATCCGAGTGACGTGTTGCGGATCACTCCGCAGGATCTGTACTCACGTCTCGAGGCGGTNNGGGTGAAGGGATCATCGTCGTCGACGCCCGGGCCAGCGCCGCCTACCGGCAGCAACACATCGAAAACGCGCTGTCTATCCCGCTGGCTGAACTCGAAGCCCGTTACCAGGAGCTGCCCAAGGACAAGGAGATTGTGTTCTACTGTACCTGAGAGGCTGAAGCGACCAGCGCCCGTGCGGCGGCTGTGATGCTCGATCTCGACTATGAGCGTGTCGGAGCTTTACTGGGTGGCTTCGCTGCATGGGAAAAAGAGGGCTATCCCAGCGTAGCTGGAAAGCTGCATGACACTGCTGGAACCAAATGAGCCTTGCTGGCGTCTCTCATACGGAGCCGGAAAACACGGTGGCTCAGTAGAAAGCCTACGTGAAAGGCGAGCAGGAGGGTACGATGTCTGGAATGAGACGAAAGAAAATTGTGTTTGGTTTCATCGTTCTGGTGTTCGTTATTTCATTGGCAGGATGTGGTCTTGGTGTGTCGCGTTCGGTGGAAGTGCTGGGTGAAGCATCCTCTGACACACCAGCGAGGCTGCCTGCCGGGCCCATGCCGACGATTGTCCTCGATGAGCGAATGGCGAAGGCCTGGAATAGCGCGGCGCCCGGCGAAGCTGCGCAAGGTGCGAGTGAGGCGCTGGCGAAGTCGCCGGCTGCTCCTGTTCCTGTGGGGTCAGCCCCGCTCAGCGTCCCGCGCTATGACCGGAAAATCATCAAGAGCGCGGAGATGACGTTGCAGGTCACAAACACCGACGTCGCGATCGACCAGCTCACCGGCATTGCCGCCGATTACGACGGTTATATCGTTAGCTCTCGCGCCTGGAGTGATGGCACGTATCGAATGGCTACGGTGACGATCAGTGTGCCGATGGATAACTTTGAGCAGGTACTGCGCCGGTTGCGGGGCATGGCGATCAAAGTGCTCGACGAACGGGCCGATGGTCAGGATGTCACCGAGCAGTATGTCGACCTGGAATCCCGCCTGCGCAATCTGGAGGCCACCCAGACACGCATTCGTGCATTTCTCGACCAGGCAGTGACCGTGGAAGAAGCGCTGGAAGTCAACCGGCAGTTGAGCGACATCGAAGGACAAATCGAGGAAGTCAAGGGGAAGATGAACTACATCAAGGAGCGCGCCGCCTACTCGACGATCACGGTCCAGCTTCAGCCCGAGCGCCCTACACCCACTCCGTCCCCGACTCCGACGTTGCCCGCCTGGAAACCCGTCGAGACATTCAACGAGGCGAGCAGTGCGCTGACCGTGTTGCTGCGCTTTTTCGGAGACGTGGTCATCTGGCTGGCGGTGATTGTGCTGCCGTTCCTGATCCCGCTTGCGCTCATCGTTTGGGCGTTGATCGCCTGGTCGAAGCGGCGCGCGCAAAACAAGCGGGAGCGCAGCCAGTCGCAGTAGGGAGTGCCGCGCCTGCCCCCCCCCATCGTGTGGACATAATGACGCCGCCCCACCGCGTTTGAGGCGCGATGGCCGGGCGGCGTCGCTTGTTGCATGCTGCAGCCCACGGATGCAGGTGCGCTCGGCGGTGCGTGTCCGCAATGTTGCGGTGTTCTTCACCCCGTGACAGCACATCTGTGGGCGGTGGGCAAACGGACAGGGCAGGCGCTCGCACCTGCCCTGTCTCACGTGAACGGAGGATCAGTCCGTGGAGAAGCGATACTCCGTCGTGGAGTCGTACACTTCGCCGGGCCGGAGCACCGGAGAAGGGAACTGTGGACGATTGGGAGAGTCGGGATAGTGCTGTGTTTCCAGGGCGAGCGCGTCGCCCTGGCGGTAGGCGCGCCCTGAAGCTCCGCAGATCGTTCCATCGAGAAAATTGCCCGAGTAGAACTGGATGCCGGGCTCGGTGGTCCACACCTCCATCATGCGGCCTGACCGCGGTTCGTGGACCAGCGCCGCCATAATCAGTGCCCGATCAGTCGGAGCCGGCCGGTTGAGCACCCAACAGTGGTCGTAACCTCTGCCGATAACCATCTGGGGGTGGTTCGACCGCAGCTCCGCGCCGATGGCCCGCGGCGTTCGGAAGTCGAACGGCGTCCCTTCGACATCCGCGATCTCGCCGGTCGGGATCAAGTCGGCGTCGTCCGGCGTATACTGGTCGGCGTCGATGGTCAGGATGTGGTTATCGATCGAGCCGGCACCCTCGCCTGCCAGGTTGAAATAGCTGTGGTTGGTCATGTTGACGACGGTCGGCTTGTCGGTTGTCGCCCGGTAGCGGATGCGCAGGACGTTGTCATCGCTAAGCGTGTAGACGACCTTCGCGTCGAGGTTGCCGGGAAAACCCTCTTCGCCGTCGGCACTGTGGTAGGTCAGTTCCAGGCCGATCCCATCTGACTTGGTGATCTGGCGGGTCTTCCAGACACGCTTATCGAAACCCTTGCTACCGCCGTGCAGCGTGTTTGGACCGTTGTTGACAGGGAGCACATATTCCTCCCCGTCGAGAGAGAACCTCCCTTTGGCGATCCGGTTGGCGTAGCGCCCAACAATGCATCCAAAATAAGGACTCTTGGTCTCGTAGTCTCGGAGATTGTCGAAACCGAGGACCACGTTCGCCAGGATACCATCGCGGTCCGGTATTCTGAGCGAGGTGATGATGCCGCCGTAGGAGATGATCGTTGCTATCAGCCCATCGTTGTTGGTCAGTGTGTACTCGTCTACGGAGATTCCCTCCGCAGTGATTCCATACCGCTTCTTTTCGATTGGTGTTGTCGCTGCCATCGTTCCTCTCCCTTTCGCAAGGCCACTCGGACAGAGATGGTTCGCCTCCGGTGGCGCCTCGTTCCGAAACGTGCTCGTGCCCTGTCCTCCAACTGGTCAGGACGACATAGAGATATTGCTGACACGAAAGACCCTTACGACGCCTGTACCAGGATCTTACCACCGGTGCGTTTCGCGGTTTCTTCGATAGCTTGGAGCGCTCGGTCCAGCGGCCAAGTCCCCGTCGCCGCCACGGTCATATCGATCAGCCCGGCAGCCATAAGCTGGATAACGTTCGGGAAGTTCTGGTGACCGGAGTGGCCAATCGCACCGTACATGCTACCCCGCTTGGTCTGGAAGGTGAGCAGCTCGAGCGGAGTCGCTCCTGCAACCATGCCGATCTGAACGAACTTCCCGCCAACACCCAACGCCTGTTGGATCTGCGGTACGGTGGCCTTCGTCGCGCCCGCTGCCTCGACTGCCATCGCTACCCCTTCACCTTTGGTTACATCCATCACGACCTGTGCCGGGCTCATGCCCTGCTTGCTCAATTCGGCGGGGTCGTAGATGTGCGTCGCACCCGACCGCTGCGCCAGCTCACGGCGCTCGGGGCGCATCTCGAACGCGATCACGCGCGCCGCGCCGGCGGCACGCAGAATCTGGATCGCCGCACATCCAATCGGCCCGGTCCCGAAGACAGCGACGGACTGCCCCGGCAGAATCCCGCCCGATGCGCTGATCACACCGTTGTACGCCACCGAGCTATGTTCTACCAGCGCACCGGTGCGAAAGGTTCTATCGAGATCACCGGTCATTTCGGCGATATCGTTGAGCTTCCATGCGTACTTGGAATGGGCGACGACGTATTCGGCGAAAGCGCCGTTTAAGGTAAAGCCGAGTTCCTCCAACTGCCTGCACTGGTTAAGGTATCCGGCACGGCACGGGATACACTCGCCACACCACAACATCTCCTCCACAGTCACCAGGTCTCCAACCTTTACATTCTTGACCTCGGGGCCGGTTTCGACGACTTCGCCCGAGAATTCATGGCCGATCACCACTGGCAACTTGGTGTGTCCCGGGAATAGCATGTACCCATCGTTGTCGGTTTCAAAGAAGTGGACATCGGAACCGCATACGCCACAATACTTGACCTTGACCAGAACGTCTTTTGGGCCAACGGCCGGCATCGGAATGTCGTCTCTGAGTTCCAGTTTTGTGTTCTTCCAGATGGCATTCCCGTTCAATGCCCGGTGGTCACCATCCAGCTCCCGTCCACTAAGCACATAGCCCTCGCGCGGGATATAGTCTCCCGTCAACAAGAGTCCTTTCATCGATTGATCTCCTTTCTCTCATAGAACGTGTGTCCGCATTGAATCAAAAACCGCTCCTCGCGGGTATTCTACATCGAATCGCCGCTTTTGGGAAATCTGGCGCAAAGAGTGGCGATTTGGGATGCTTTGGCGCATTGCATATCCTTCAACCTAACCAATCCGTCTTCTCGAACGTCGAAGGCTCGGGAAAATAGTTGGCGAGAAACCGTTCAGAGTACTCCAGGACGATATCCGCTACTTCCGAGTCGCCCAGATCGTCGTTGACGCAGAGGAATTTGGGACATTGAAAAGCGATCTCATCGAACATGTCCAACATGGACAATGTCTGTTCCCGTAGCATGAGCAATACATAATCAGTTGATCTGTTTCTTACCACGACAGCGCGGTGGCGCGTTCTGTACGCCGGGGACGACAACAAGTAGTGGGAGTACAGTACGCACAACACTACGTTCGTGCCGGTGCGGAAGCGGCTTGCCGAGGTCGCTGCGATCTCCCGCGGCCACAGTGCCTCTACCTGCGCTACCCACTCGCGGTCGTAGATCTGCGGAACGTGGGCGATCGCGCGAAACGGCGATTGATCGGGGATGCGCTCACGCAACAGGTGCTGCGTGTGGGCGTGGGCACGCTCGAGCACCCCGCCGGCGCTCAGGTCGAGTGACAGCAGCCAGTCTTCGAGATACACCTTCTGGACACCGCTCGGCGTGAGGTAGCTTTCCGGACTCACCGGGCGGCCGAAGAACAGATCGTCGTTGAAGTACAGATAACGGCGGGACAGACCGGGGATGCGGTGCAGGTGGAGCTCAATGGCGAGCGAGTTGAACGTCGGCAGGTGGCCGGCATCGGGGAAGATCGCTTCGTGCGGGACGACGGTGATGCCGGGATGAGTCTCGTCCAGCCACACGGGCACCTGGCCGTTCGTGACCAGGTAGACGTGGCGGATCCACGGCGCGTAGCCTTGCAGCGAGCGCAGCGAGTAGCGCAGCTCGTCGTGGCTGCGGTACCTGCTGGGACGGGCATCGCCACTGTTGGCGTTGTCGGCCCGGCCGCTCATGTAGCGCTCGAGTTGTATACGAAAGTTGGGATCGTGTCCGTCGACCCACGTATAGACGGCATCGATGGGTTCGGGAGATGTCGTAGTCAGAGTGCCGGTCATGGTCAGCTCAGATTCCGGAACGGCGATCAGCTCGACAGGCATCCGTTCGTAGATCAACCATGAGCCTCGCCAAGTCCCTTCTGCCTGCTGCTGTAGCCGGCATGTGATGCCCTCATCACCGGCGATCAACAAAACCGGCGTCCCATCCTGATA
>DMIX01000193.1 GCA_003451975.1 Propionibacteriaceae bacterium | reverse complement strand
GTCAGCTTCACAGTCGCCGTCCTCAATTGGTTCATCGTCAAGGACACCCCCGAGAAAGCGGGGCTGCCGTCCATCGCCGAGATAGAAGGGGAGTCCGACCGGGACGGCAGTGCAGCCGAGGCGCATCTGTCAGTGCGGGAGCGGCTGCGCCAGGTCGTCCGGACGAAACAGATTTGGCCCCTGTTCCTGGTGGCCCTGGGCACGTACGGCGCGTATGCCACCTTCTTCCTCAACTGGCTCGTGGTGTACCTCATGCAAACGTACGGACTCACGCGAGACTACGCGTCGTCCTTCGCGCTCGTGTCAGCCGTCGGTGCAATCCTCGGCACGTCAGCCCTCGGATTCATCTCCGACTACTTCCAAAGCCGACGTATACCCATCATGGCGGCGACGACACTCTCTCTCGCCTGCTATCTCGTGATCGCCCTTTGGAACGGCGGCAGTCCCCCCTTGGTGGCGTTCTGGCCCATCTCATTCATCGTGGGGTTCAACATCGGGGCCATGCCAATAACCTACGCCACGGTCCGCGACATCGTACCGTCACAGGTTCGTGGCACGGGGTCCGGTCTCATCAACATGGGGGCATTCGTGGGGGCCGCCGCCATACAACCTTTGTTCGGCTACGTTCTGGACCGAAACTGGCAGGGCCAGATAGTCGGTGACATCCGCCACTATCCGGTCGAGGCGTTCCAGCAGGCCATGTTTCTCCCCTGCGGACTCATTGCGCTCGGCTTTCTCGGCGGGCTCCTCATGAGGGAGAGAAAGCGCTTCACACAGATGGCGGCTCCCCATGACAGCTGATGAGGTCGTTGCCAGACTCAAGTCGCTAGGAAACCCGGATGCTCTGCGGGGGATGGCCCGCTACGGCATCGCCACAGACCACGCCCTCGGCGTGTCGATGCCACAGTTGCGGCACATAGCCCGCGAAACAGGAAGGAACCACACGCTGGCAGAGGACCTGTGGCGCACGGGCATCCACGATGCGCGCATCCTCGCAAGCCTCATCGACATTCCCGAGGCGGTGACACTTCAACAGATGGATGAGTGGGCCAGCGACTTTGACTCCTGGGACCTGTGCGACCAGTGCGTCATGAACCTGTTCGCGCGGACGCAAAGGGCCGCGTCCACCGCTCTACAGTGGAGCGTCCGGACCGAGGAGTTCGTCAAGCGGGCGGCCTTCGTCATCATGGCGCGCCTCGCCTCCACCAACCGAACAGCGGTCGACCGTGTGTTTGAGCCATTCCTGGTGGCGATAGAACGAGAGTCGACCGACGCTCGGAACTTCGTGAAGAAGGGCGTCAACTGGGCGCTCAGGGAGATCGGTGCACGCAACGAACAACTGCTCGGGCAGTCTCTACAGGTTGCCGCGCGGCTGGTGCAGTCCGACAGCGCCTCCGCCCGCTGGATTGGCCGCGATGCATTGAAGGAACTGCAGGCGAAGGCGGCTGCCGGACGCCTGCGCCATCTCGGCTAGCTCATTCGTGCTCAGATTGCGGCGCTCCCGTGTCAACTCAGCTAAGAATGTTACCGAAGCGGGGTAGTTCACTCATTTAGGAATGTTACCGGAGGACTGCCACCTCCTTGTGATTGATCACCGGGCTGGTTCTGGGCAGGTCGGCCAAGTGACCCAGCGCCTGATAGATATCCTTTCGTAGTTGCCGTGGGTTGGTTTGTTCGTAGAGGTTCTCCAGTCTCGTCTGCTGCTCGGGGGCAAGCACGCCGCTGTCCAGGAGCCTCTGATAGGGCGTCCGTGCCTGGTCCCATCGCCGCTTCACTTTGCCTGCCACCATGTCCTTACCGATCAAGTGCAGCACCGGCTGGAAGAGGTTGTAGTACACCCAGAGCTGGTCGTAGAGCGCGTTGACTGCGACGCACTGCCAGGGCGAATCGAGACGGTCGTAGCCGAAGTACGCACGCACCAGCGTGCTGTTCTTCTGTTCCACGAAACGGTTGTCGTTCTTGTGGCAGGGTCGACTCCGGCTGAGCTTGAGACCTGTCACTTCCTCTCCGAAGTATCGAATGAGGTGATTATTGAAGAACTCGCTGCCGTTGTCCGGATGCAGGTGGGTAATGGGAAACGGCACACGCCGCTGCACACGTTCGAAGCCCGCAACCATAGCCGCCTGGCTGCGCCCCAGTACCGCCACGCGCTCGCTCCAGCCTGTGGCTATGTCGATCATCTGCAGGGTATGCACGTACTCTCCAGCGGAAGCCAACCCGCAGTGATGTACCAAGTCTGTCTCAAACGTGCCCGGGCGATCGATCGCCCAAGACAGCCGTTCCATCGGCACGTCTCGCAAGAGCGCATTCGCCGGCTGTGGCTTGCGCCTGGGTAGTCGCGGGCTGTCCCGGCGGAAGCGACATAGCAGCCGTTGCACGGTCGCCCGGCTGATACTGCCCAACGCCATTTCCACCTCAGGTGACAGCACAACCTCTCCAAATCGGGCCAGATGCCGTGCCATCGACAGCAAATCGGGCGTCAGTCGCTCCGCGCACAGATAGTCACAGCTCTCCCACACCACACGCACCACGTCTTGTACCGCTGGCCCGTATCGACTGCGCCGACTCCTCGGCCTCCTCGGTGTGCGCTCTAGCGTCGGCCCATGCATCAGCCGGAGCACGCTCTTGCGGTGCAACCCCGTCACCGCGCTCATCTCTGTCAGCAGTCCACTCCGCTCCGAACGCCCCGCGTTGGTGTATCGCGGTGCTACCACTTTCAGGTACTTCCGTCGTTCGTCTACGCTCATCCTCTCGTCGATTGGCACGATCCACCTCAGTAACATTCTTAACTGAGTGAACCATATCGCCTCCGGT
>DMIX01000197.1 GCA_003451975.1 Propionibacteriaceae bacterium | reverse complement strand
CTGGAGGACGTGGAGCTTCCTCGCAGAGCGCTTGGAGCAGCTCCATCAAGGAGGCGAATAATCATGGCGACGTGGGTTGAGAAGGTCACTGGATCGCTGGAAGACAAGAGGCGCTACAGGCAGTACCAGGCGCGCGCAGCGGCACTGCCGCAGAGCTATCGCGTGGCTATCGAGGCCGTCGAGCGCTATCTGACTTACTACGGCGGTATCGCCTCGGGTGCCGAGATTGTGCGGATGTTCGACGACCTGATTGTGCTGTTCGAGCAGGCTGCCGCCGACGGCACCCCGATGTGGTCGGTGGTGGGGGAGGACCCGGTGGAGTTCGTTGAGGTCTTCGTGGCCAACTACTCCGCGGGTCGTTGGATCAACAAGGAGCGTCAGCTTTTGATAGAGGCCATGCGTCGCGCTGAGCAGGTTGAGGGCGGCCTGGGCTGACCCGTCCGGCCTGGCCTGGGTTGGGCACCTGTGATCAGATGCGCTGGCGTGCCCCTGCGTGGGTGGCGGGCTGCGCCGAACACCAGCGCGCAGCCCCGTCAGGGCAGTCGTCGGTCACAGGCCCAATGACTCGGTCAGGCTGCGAACGCGAAGCTCAATATCGTCGCGGACGCCGCGGACGGTGTCGAGGTCTTGGTCGTGGGGGTCGTCGACGTCCCAGTTCTCGTAGCGTTTGCCGGGGAAGATGGGGCAGGCGTCGCCACAGCCCATGGTGATGACGACATCGGCGGCGCGGACAGTTTCGTCGGTCCAGGGCTTGGGGAACTCGCCAGCGATGTCAATGCCTCGTTCGGCCATGGCGGCCACGGCGACGGGGTTGACCTCGATCCCTGGCTCGGAGCCACCGGACCAGGCCACGGCCGTGTCTCCGGTGAAGGTTTGAAAGAAACCGAGTGCCATTTGGGAGCGTCCGGCGTTGTGGGTGCACAAGAACAGCACCACCGGCTTGCCGTCGTTGTGGAGTCCCTCGACGCGGGCCAACGCCTGCAGGCGTTGTCGAGCGAATCGTTCGGCCAGCAGAGGCAGGAATCGGGTAACGGTTGCCCGGTCAGCGAACTGGTCGTAGGAGCTGGCAAGGAACAACTCGATCGTTTCCAGACCGTAGAGCCCGGTGAAATCCGAGGCTAGCCGGGTTGCGGCCTGCTTCAAGGCGAGCTTCTCATCGGGATGAAGGCTCTCCCAGGTGCGTTGCGAGATGGGCTGGACGGTCATGTCGGTTCTCCTTCGAAACGGGTGGTGAGATGGTCGATGCGGGTGGTGATGTCGGTGAAGGCGGCCTCGAAGGCGCTGTTGGTGTCGGCCAGTGCCGGGTCGGGGACCGCCCAGTGAGCCGCAGCGGTGGGGAGATCCTCGTAGGCGCGATCACACACCGCGATCACCAGTTCGGCCTCTGTGAGTACCTCGTCGACGAGCTTGGGCCGAGCGGCACTGAGGTCAAGCCCGTGGGCGCGCCCGACGGCTATGGCGCGCGGGTGTACCCGTCGGGCCGGATGGGTGCCGGCGGAGGCCACCGGGATGTCGCTGACCGTGCGCCAATAGGCCTCGGCCAGTTGGGAGCGCGCTGAGTTCTGTGAGCACACAAACGCCACTCGGCGCGGACGTGCGAGCGGGAAAGCGCCGAGGAGCCGGTTGCAGGCTGGTGTTCGCTGCACGTAAGCCCGACGTCCATCGCCCTCGGATCGCCGCCGCTGGATCAGCCCGGCATGTTCGAGTACCTGCAGATGGTGGGCGATCAGATTGGATGGCAGGTCGAGGCGTGTGGCGAGTTCGCTGGAGGCGAGGTCACCGTCCGCGAGCAGGTCGATGATCGTCAGTCGTGACGGGTCGCCCAGGGCTGCGTAGGCCTGGGCTCTGGTTTGGGTCGTTGCAGTTGACATCAGCGGGTACCTCCATGACTATTGACTCAATAATAGCTGAGTAAAAGGCCGGGTCAAGTGTCCGCCTCGAGAGGAAACGCAATGAGTAAGCCATCGGTGCTGTTCGTCTGTATCCACAACGCCGGCCGCTCCCAAATGGCGGCTGGGTATCTGCGTCACCTTGGTGGTGGACGCGTCGAGGTGCGCTCGGCTGGATCCATGCCAGCCGATTCGATCAACCCCGCTGCGGTGCAGGCCATGGCCGAGGAGGGCATCGATATCGCGGCCGAGCAGCCCAAGGTCTTGACGACCGACGCCGTTCAGCTTTCCGATGTGGTGGTGACGATGGGCTGTGGTGATACCTGCCCGTTCTACCCCGGCAAGCGGTATGAGGACTGGGTTCTGGACGACCCGGCAGGGCAGGGGGTCGAGGCAGTGCGTCCGATCCGAGATGAGATTCGCCGCCGGGTCGAAGCACTGCTCGCGGAGTTGCTTCCGGCGGACTGACACGCGACGTCAATGTGCGCGAGTCTGCTGGTGACCCCAGCCGTTCCCTGAGCCTGTCGAAGGGCGCACCCCAAAACCGGTCGTTCCCTGAGCCTGTCGAAGGGCGCACCCCAAAACCGGTCGTTCCCTGAGCCTGTCGAAGGGCATACCCCGAACCCAGCCGTCCCCCGTCGGAGGATCAGTTGGCTGCCCGTGCCGGCTACTCCTTGACGTGTTCGACCAGTGGGGCACCGTGCAGCGCGGCGGTCCGTCGGGCAGCCTCGAGCGCAACATCGAAGCCGACGTCGGGGTCGGCGACCAGTTGCTCGGTGGCGAGGGCGTGAGTGCGCACCGCCGGGCTGCGATCGCTCTTGGCTCGCTCGATGGCGGGCGCGGCTGGGTCGCCCAAGGCGGCCAGCGCCCGGCTGAGGCCGCGCTGGGTTGCGCGATCGCCGCGCCCGAACTGGGTCACCAGCACCTCAGCGAGAGCGGGGGCTTCGCCGTCGGGCACCAGGGCGGCGGCTGCACGCCAGGCGGTAAGCGCGACCTGGTCGTCGGGGTCGGTGAGGAGTTGGGTGGTGATCGCCGGCCAGGCTCGTTGGTCGCCGAGCTTGGACAGGGTGTGCAGCGCCTGAGCCCGAGCTTGTGGAATCTCCGAATTGAGCTCCGGCAGGACTCGCGCCAGTGTGAGCGTGTGATCGTGCTGGATCAGTGCCCAGGTGAGCATGTCGCGGACGAAGAAGTCCGGCTCCACGGCGCAACGCTCGACCAGGACGTCGATGTAGGCGTCGTGAGGACGCAGTCCCGCCGCCATTGCAGTGTTCATCCTGGCTGTGGCCGACTCGGCCTGGAGCGCAGCCTTCAGTCGGTTCAGGGTGTCTTCGAGCTGGTTGTCGGTCATTCGAACCACTCAGTCCCTTCGTGACGACCTTGCCCTACCGAGAAGGCTAACGGGGGTTGATTGATTCCCTCGGGGGCGTTGCGCTGGAACCCAGGAATTGCCCTGCGCGGGCGTTTGCTCAACGCTACGTTGATTCCCATGACGAGCGAAGGGTGGGATACCAGCAGGGGCCAGAGCGATCCGCTCGGTGTGTGGGCCGCAGCGAAATGGGACGGAGAAGGCGAGTGGCGCGATGCCACGGGCCCTTCGGCGCTGCTCCGCAGCTGGCGCGCCTGGGTGCGGAGCAGTCGCCCATGACTTCACCGCCTGTCTCTTATA
>DMIX01000280.1 GCA_003451975.1 Propionibacteriaceae bacterium | reverse complement strand
AAGTTGGATTGGCGGCCGAGCATCTGGACGATCGCCGTTATCGAAGCGAAGCCGAACGTGACCTGCTGATTGCCCAGGGTCGCCAGGCGTGGCGGCATTTTCTACTCGCGAATGTGCGCCTGGTTCAGAAGGTGGCTGCCACCGAGGCTCGGCTGAGCGGAGTCGCTTTCGAGGATCTCTTCCAGGAGGGCTGCCTGGCCCTGGCTGTCGCATTGCAGCGGTTCGACTACCGGCGGGGTCGTTTCTCCACCTACGCGATGCAGTGCGTGCAGCGGCATGTGTCCGAGGCGGCCGCGGGTCGACTCGGCGCTTTGGCGCTGCCACCCAGTCGCGCCGTCCGGTTGCGCCGGGTACATGCAGTGGCGGCTCGGCTCAGTCAAAGACTGGGACGGGAGGCCAGCGCGGCCGAGATCGCACGCGAGCTGGGCGAGACCACATCCTGGGCCACGCAACTCCTGGGATACCGCGCCCCGGTCTGTTTCGATGTGACGGCCGAGTTGTGGCAGTTGGCGGCCCCGGCGATCGACCCGGATCAGTCGGTGCTGCGGGGCCAACTGCCCCGTTTGCTCCGAAGGGTGCCGGCCGATCACGCCGAAGTGCTGCGGCGTCGTTACGGCTTGGACGGCGGCGAGCCGGCGAGCGTGGAGTCGCTGGCGGCCATCCTTCAGGTGAGCGAGAGCACGGTTCGCCGAATGGAGCGGCACGGGTTGGGGCTGCTTCGCCGCTGGCTGGACGGTGAGCCGACCATGGCGTTGGCCTGCTGAAAGGCGTCAGAAAGTCGCCGGATTGAGCCGACGCAGCAGATCGTCGGGATTGCGATCTACGTGGTGGCCGGCGCGGAGTACCAAGCCGACGCAGACGGCGGCGCTGGCAAGCAGGACGAAGACCGAGGCGACCAGCTCCGATGCCCCTCGGGCTATGAGCATCCAGGTTGCGGCTCCCAGAGATACCACGACGAAGAACCCGGAGAACCAGGCGAACACCTTCAAGAACATGCCCTGGCGGTGCCCGACCCGTGACTGGTCGCTGGGATTCAGCACACTGGATTGGGCACCGATCCCTACGCCGGTGAGCAACACAGCCAGGCCCACCAACAGCGCGGGGACCAGTTGGCTCCAGGTTCCTCGCAGTGAGCATTCGATCGTGCTGAAGGCCACCATCAACGGCACCAGATAGAGCAGCGGGGTCACGGCCTTGCCGCGTAGCACCGCCGACAACGGCACGCCGGAGCTGATCAAGTAGCGAAAGCCTGCCCCGTCGTAGCCGAACACGTTGAAACTCCCGACGACGATCGCCAATGCTGCAAACGCCGCGGTCTGAGCCGGCACTCCGCTCGTTCCGAAGGTGGTGTGGGCCACCATCACACCCATCACCGGCGGGATGATCAAGGTCTGAATGGCCTTGGGGGAGCGGAAGAAGAAGTAGCGCCACTGCTGTGACAACGCGGCTGTCGACGGCGTGGACGGCAGCACGCTGAGCAGGCGGGGAACCAGTGGCGTCGGGTCGAGTCGACTACGCCGGTAGCCCCGTCCCGGTCCGGTGGTCTCGCCGCGGACGCGCCGCTCCAGGGCCCACTTCCAGCCCAGCGTCGCCGCCAGCGTCATCGCCACCATGATGGAAAGGCGCAGACCGTAGTCCAACCAGTAACCGTCACGGGCGTCGATGATGGACTGCGCTGCCGCCCCCGGCGGCACCCAAGCGACGAGCTGTCCGATCGGGCCGGTGAGTTGGTCGTTGAGAGAGGCGATGGTCGAGCGCAGGTGAACCGAGACGGCATACAAACCCAACACCATCAGGGACGCCAGGAAGGCGGCGAAGTCCCGTCCGCGGCGCGATCGCAAGGATTCGGTCAACAGGGCCTGTGCGGAGCGCGAGACTGCCACGCACATCACCACGAAGATCAACGAGCTGAGTAGTGCTGCCAGGCGGGCGGTCAGGCTCATTCCGAGGGCCGCCGTCGCCCCTGCCGCGAACAGGAAAGTGAAGGTGGCGGTGGGGGCGATCATCGCGCCGGTGAGCAGGCCGACGACCTGCTGCGATGACGTGAGTGGGAACTGTTCGAGTCGGCGCGGATCCACAGTGCCGTCGGCGAGGCTGGGTTCAAGGATCGGCCCCATCAGCCAGGGCAGCGAGATCACGACGAAAGCACCCAGCACGATGGCATCGCCAATCTCGCCGCCGGAGACGAAGACCGCGGTGGCCAATCCGCTCATCAGTCCGAAGGCGATCCCGACCACCCAACTGACCACGTAGTACAGGTTTGAGCCCGGACCATTGCCGCGCGCGCGGCCGGCGATCAGCAGTCTTAGTCGGACCAGGATGAGAGCCACGAGAGCTCGCCCTCCTCCAAGTCGCGCCCACCGACCAGATCGACGAAAGCGTCCTGCAGGCTGCGGCCACCCGAGACATCGGCGACGGTGCCTTCGGCCATGACGAGGCCCTGAGTAATGACGGCCACGCGATCACAGAGCCGTTGCACGACATCCATCACGTGGCTGGCGAAGACCACGGTGCCGCCACCGTCGCGATAGCGCTGCAGGAGATCCTCGATGACTTGGGCGTTGACCGGGTCCAAAGCTCCGAAGGGCTCGTCGAGGACCATCACCCGTGGGTTGTGCAGCAGGGCCACGCCGAGGCCGATCCGCTTGAGCATGCCCAGCGAGTAGTCGGCGATCAAGCGGTCGCGGACCTGTACCAGATCGAGCACCTGCAACAGTTCGGCCGACCGCTCGGCGACGACGTCGGTCGGTAGACCTCGCAGCATGCCGGCGTACTGCAGCATTTCAGGAGCGGTCAGGCGGTCGAAGAGTACGGGGTTGTCGGGAACGAAACCGATCAAGGTCTTGGCTCGCAGCGGATTGGGCCACACGCTGACTTCGTGAACTTCGGCGGTGCCGGCGTCGGGACGCAGTAGCCCGGTGAGCATTCGCAAGGTGGTGGACTTGCCTGCTCCGTTGGGTCCGGCGATGCCATAGAAACTGCCCTGCGGAATTTCAAGGTCGACGCCGTCGACGGCGCGCACGGAGCCGAATTCCTTGACTAACCCGTGTGCTCGGATTGCTGACGGCACCCTGATCCGCTCCCCTGATGTTGATGTCGACCCCCGCAGCCAGGGTAGTCAGTGCGCGAGAGGCTCGCGTTACAGGTGTGTGGGATTCCCCTTGGCGTTCACCCGCGGGTTGAGGTCAACCCGGTTGGCCACTGCGGCGGCGATTATGGCGAGCCCGGCTGCGGCGACCCCCAGGGCCTCCACGGCTGACCAGCCGTTTGTTTGCCATAGCCACGTGGCCAATGCACCCAAGGTGGTGCTGCCCAGATAGTAGGCGAGCAGATAGGCGCTGGAAGCCTGGGCGGTGCCGAGTCCGCGGCGGGCGGCGCGGTCAACGACCCAGCCGCTGAGCAGCGAGTGGACGCCTAGAAAGGCGAAGGTGATCAGACCCAGTCCGATGACCACGCCGGTCAGAGTGGTGATCGACGCGATCACCACGGCGAGCAGGAGCATCACCGCGGCCGCGATGGTGGTGCGCCCGCGTCCGATTCGATCCGAGAACTGTCGCAGCAGCAGTGGCGCGGCGATGCCGAACAGATAGGCCAGATAGACCAGCGATGCCGCGTGCCCCAGCAAGAACGGTGGGGCCTGCAGCCGGAAGGCCATGGCGTTGTAGACGGCCACGAAGGTGCCCATGGCGGCGAACCCGGCGACGCTCAGCCATCCGATCACTGGATCCCGGGGCGCTGCGATTGTGCCCAGCAGCATCTCCCGCACTGCAACCCGGCGAGGGCTGAACCCTTGGGATGGTGGCAGCGTCAGCCACAGCGCGGCCCCGCTGACCAGGGTGAGGATGCCCATGGTGGCGGCAGCGAGGGGCCAACCGCCCAGGGCTGCGATCGGGCCGGGCAGCAGCCGTCCGGCGGCGCCCCCGAGAGCGGTGCCGGCGATGTAGGCGGCGTTCGCGCGGCTGTGGGAACCTGGCTGCACTTCCTCGCGCAGGTAGGCCAGGGCGGCGGCCGGAAGCCAGGCGGAGGTGATGCCGAGCAATCCGCGCAACAGCAGCAGTACTCCCCAGCTGGGGGCGAAGGCGCTGGCGATACCCAGCAGGCCGGACACAACCAATGACCATCGCATGATCGGAACTCGTCCGAAGCGATCCGACAGCGGGCCGGCCATCAGCAGCCCGGCGATGATGGTCAGGGTCGTGATCGACAGTACGTGGGCCGATTCGGCCGGGGTCACCTGGTACTGCGTGGCCAGCAGCGGCAGCAGCGGTTGCACGAAGTACAGCAGCGAGAAGTTGGCGAAACCTCCGGCCATCACCGCGAGAATCAGCCGCCGGTAGGACGCCGTGCCTGCCCGATGGCCGACAGCGATCGAAGCGGGGATGGCGGAAACGGTCACCGCAGCAGTGTGATCCGATCCCGGCGATGCGCGAAATGATGATAGTGAACCATCTGATGCGTATAGCGCATTACGCTGGTGTGGTGAATGAAGCGGACTTGCGGGTCTTTCTGACTTTGGCCGAAACCGAGAACAGTCGCGATGCGGCCGCGTTGTTGCAGGTGAACCAGTCGAATGTGTCACGGGCATTGGCTCGTCTGGAGTCCGAACTGGAGGCCGAGCTGTTCACTCGTCACGGACGTCGGCTGTCGCTGAACCGTGTCGGGCAGGCATTCCGCGCCGATGCCTTGGGGATTGTGGGCGGGTGTGAAGCCGGTCGGCAGCGGGTGCTTCGCCTGGCAGGGCCGCAGGCGCCGATCCGGCTGGGATTTCTGCAGTCGATGGCGCGCTGGGTAGTACCTCGCTTGGTGAGTTCGTTCCGTGAGGTAGCGCCCGGGGCGCTCTTCGAGCTGCGCCAGGGTTTCGCCCGTGATCTTCATGAGGCGGTATCGCGCGACGAGTTGGATGTGACCTACGCCACGCCGCCGCGTCCGGATTCGGGGTTGGCCTGGCAATTGATCGAGGAACAGCAACTCTGTGTGGCGCTGTCGCGCAGCCATCGCCTCGCCGGGCGGGCCTGGCTGTCGTGTTCGGATCTGGATGGTGAGGATTTCATCGCCTTTGCCCGCCCGACCGAGCTGCGGCAGCTGATTGATCCGTTGTTGGTGGCCTCCGGGGCGCGGGTGCGTGTGGCTTTCGAGTCCCGCGAGATCGATACGATTGCTGGCCTCGTGGGGGCGGGTCTGGGCGTTTCGATTCTGCCGGTGTCGGCGGGGCGGTCCGGACCGGAAGTCACGGTGGTGCCGCTGCAGCCGACAACCACACGACGCCTCGGTCTGGCCTGGAGCACCGAGCGAGTGCAGCCGGTGAGCGTGCGGCGCTTCATCGCCCACTGCGGTGCTCTCGATCTGGCCGCTGTTGAAGACGGTGAGGGCTGAGCCGGTCACCAACGGGCGCATCGGCTCAGCGAATCCTGGCAGTCTTTCCCGAGAGCCGACTCTTGTTGTAGTAGCCGGTGGACTTCACATACACCCGCACGGTGATGCGCTTGCGGCGATCACGCCAGGTGAGCTTGTACTTCCGCGACGTGGCGCCCTTGATCGTCTTGCCGTTGCGATACCACTTGTACCGGTAGACCGACGTCGGCACCGACCAGGAGCCCTTGGTGGCGCGTAACCGCTTGCCCACTTTACGGGTGCCCAGAATCTTGGGCTTGGCGATCGAGGAGACGTAACCGGGTGCGACGGTGGAGGCGGACGTCGACGCACGGGCGCCGAAGCTCTCGATGACGACGCTCACTCGCTTGCCATAGTCGCTCGGCGTGAGGGTATAGGTCCTCGACTGAGCGCCGGTGATCACTTGACCGTTGCGGTACCACTGATAGCTGAGGGTGCCGGGTTGGTAGCTGACCCATGCTGAGGCAGTCTGCGTGGACCCAGTACGCAGCGTGCCCGAGACGCTCGCAGTGATCCGGGGGAACGTCACGGGCGGCACCACCACTGGGTCGCCGCTGCCGGAATTCGGAATGACGCCACCGGCTGCGGTAACGGCCTTCTCCACGTTCACGATTCCCGAGCCACAGGTGCCGGTGGGACAACCATCGGCGAGGGGTGTACTGGTGCCCCGGATGATGTGGGCCAGTTCGTCGGGCTGCAACTCAGGGTCGACAGCCAGCATTCGGGCAGCGACGCCGGCGACCTGCGGGGCAGCCTGCGATGTTCCAGCCATGCACAGGTAGCCATTGGAGCCGGTGGACATGACCCAACCACTGCTGGGTAAGGAGCCGGCGCAGTCGCCGGTTCCAGATCCTCCCGGTGCTGCCACCAACCACGAGGACGACGTTGCCAGTGTTCCCCAGTTGCTGTAGCCGGCGCGGCCACCCGTGGCGGTGGTGGCAGTGACCACAAGCACGTTCTTGCAGTTGGCTGGTGACTGCTGAGCGATGGAGCGATTGTCGTTGCCTGCCGAAACCACTACGAGGGTTCCACTCGCGGTGGCCGCATCGATTGCGCTCTGCAGTGTGGCCGGGCACGTGTTGTCGCTTGCGTATGCGCCGAGCGAGAGGTTGAGGACCTTGGCAGGGTAGGCATTCTCTCGATCGACGCCCTCAGCGTCGAGGCCTGCACCCCAGCGAATCGCTTCAGCGATCGTGTCCAGGCTCGCCGCGCCCCTGGCGCCCTCGTCTGATAGGCCAAAGACCTTGATGGGCAGAATCTTGACCCCGGTGGCCACACCTTGAGTGTGGTAGTCACCGTTCTGCTCGGAGGCGATGCTGCCAGCCACGTGTGTGCCGTGGTATTCATTCACCCGGCCTGCGTCGTCGGTGGCGTCATCGTCATTGGAGTAGAAGTCGTAGCCGGGGAGCACAGTGCCGGTCTGGCTGCTTGCGTTCACTGATGCCGGCGGTATCGGATCGGGCTCCGGGATGATGGTCCCGGCCGGGCTTGGCGACGCGGTGCTCTCGCTAGCCGGAGTCACGGGGTCCTCGGTGGTCGTCGGCGATGGGGACGGCGAGTTTGTCTCAGCCGGGAAGTCCACGGTGACAGTGCTCTCATTGCCTACGGCATCCGCGGCGGTGAGGGTGGCTTGGCTCCCGGTCTGAGCGGCCGGCTCGAGGGTTGCTGACCATTCCGTGGCCGCGACGGTGGCCGTCGCTGTCTGACCATGGCCGTCGGCATCTTGGTAGCTGATCGCCAGCGAGGCCAAGTCCGGGTTCGCCGGGCCACTCATCAGTTCGGTGGTGGCAACCACGTCGGCGGCATCGATGACCGGCGCGGTGGTGTCGATGATGATCTGCGCCGACAGTTCTGAACTCACGCCGTCATCGTCGGTGGCCACTGCATACAGTTCGTCGCCTTCGGACAGTCGCTCGGCGGGAGTGAACGTCCAACTGCCGTCGTTGTTGTCGGTGCCTGCCAGGTCCACCGGATCACCGGCGCCGTCGACCAAGCTGGGCACGTCGCCGCTGGCGACGCCCCGCACCACGACGGTGTTGCCGTCGCTGGCGTCGACCACCGGCGTGCTGGGCGGGCCGTAATGCACGGTGCGGCTGATCGGATCGGACTCATTGCCGAGCGCATCGGCGGCAGTCACCGCAACGGTGCTGCGATCGGCAGCCACCGGATCGAGCGTCGCGGTCCAGGTGCCACCCTCACCGACGGTGGTGTGCACGGTCTGGGTCGCAAGGTCCACATCGGTGTAGGTGATCGTGATCGCCGCGTCGACTTCTGAGGTGCCGCTGACGGTGGTGCCGTCGGTGGCGGCCACACTCAGTTCCGGCGCTCGCCGATCGATGCTCACGGTCAGTTCCGGGCTGGTGTTGCCCGCCGCATCACGCGCAGAGACCGCCACCGTGTCACCGTCGCTGAGCGTTGCGGAGGGCTCGACAGACCAATCGCCGTTGCTGTCCGCTGTGGTCTGCTGTGTCGATTGATCGGGATAGATGAGGGCCACCCGCGCCGCGGCTTCGGCGGTGCCGACGATGGCATCGCCCCGGCTGGGCGAGACCACGGTGAGGCTGGGTGCTTCTTGGTCGATGGTGATCGCCTGCTGCGGATCGCTGGTATTACCGACCGCGTCGGTGGCCACTGCCGTGATGGTGTCGCCGTGGTTGAGGGTGACCGCCGGGGTGATCATCCACTCGCCGTTGCCGTCGGCGATGGTCTGCTGGGTGCTGCCGTCGGGGTAGGTGAGCGTGATGGTGGCGCCGGCCTCGGCGGTACCGGAGAGGGTCTCGCCTGTGCTGGGGGAGACCACAGTCAGTTCGGGGGCGGTGGTGTCGACCAGTACTGCTGTGGGATCGGACACGTTGCCGGCCTCATCGGTGAGAACCACCTCAAGCTGGGGGTTCTCGCTCAGTCGGCTCTCCGGTGTGAAGGTCCAGGTGTCATCGCTGTGGCTCCAGGCACCGGCGGGCACCGGGTCGGCGGAGGTACTGCGCAGACTCGCGGTATCGCCGGCGGCGACGTCGGTGACGACGATGCTGTGGCCATCGCCGGGATTCGGATCGATCGTGGGGGCCGGCGGCGCTTCCCGATCGATGACCAGGGTGGTGGCCTCGGCGGAGGTATTGCCCGCCGCGTCGGTGGCCACCGCTGTGATGGTGTCGCCGTGGCTGAGGGTGACCGTCGGGGTGATCGTCCACTCGCCGTTGTCGTCGGCGATGGTCTGCTGGGTGCTGTCGTCGGGGTAGGTGAGAGTGATGGTGGCGTGGGCTTCGGCGGTACCGGCGATGGTGGCGCCGCTGCTGGGCCTGATCAGCGGTGCGTTGGGGGCGACGGTGTCGATGACCACTGTGGCCGGGTCGGAGACATTGCCCAGCGGGTCGGTCGCGGTCACGGTGTAGCTGCCGTTGCCGAAGGCTTCATCCACAGCGCAGGTGAAGCTGCCGCCGGATTCGGCCGTCGTTTCGCACACCGAACCCTCATCGTTGCTGATGACGACAGCTGCCCCCGCGTCGGTCTCACCGATGACGGTATAGGAGTTGATGGGTGAGGGCACAGTGAGCCTGACCGCGGCGTCCACGGTGAGTGTCACCGGATCGCCGGTGTTGTTCGAGGCATCGACAAGCCAGGCAGTCAGGGACGTGCCGTCCTTGGCCGGGTTGTCCTTCATGTCGTAGGTCCAGGTGCCGTCGTCTTCGGGAGTGATTGCGGCTTGCTGCTCGGCATCACTGTCATCGGTGTAGGTGAGGTGCACTGTCGCGGTGGACCACGCAGTACCCGACACCGACTTGCCCCAGATGACTCCGACAAGGGAGTTCACCAGCAGCGCCTTGGGCAGATCCGCGTTATCGGTGACGCCGGTATCGATCACGCCGACCACGATGGGCGTCAGCGCCGAGTTGTCGGTCGTGTCCAGCTGGTCGAGCTTGATCTGGGACAGATTCCAACGCACCCAGTCGGAGTCGCCGTTGGGGTAGAAATTCACCGAAGCCTCGGCGTAGTCCACCCCGGCGGTCGACTCGACGGCCTTCGCAATGCGACTGGCCTGGGTGCGGCTGAGCGTGATGTCGAGAGTGACCGCGGCGCTGCGCTTGGTGATGGGGTTCACGCTGACCACGCTCGCGCCGACCTGGGTGGCTGCGATCGGTCCGACGGCGGCCTTCGCAGCGCGGCTGAGATTCGACGGAGCCGCCGTGAACGCGACGATGATCTGGTCGGTGTCGGTATTGGTCTGACGGTCGGATTCCGACGGTGCCGAGGCAGCCATATCGACGACTTGGGGGACCGCCTCGGGTGTCGGCGACACGATCACCGATGGGGCGCCGGACATGATGACGCTCACCGTGAGCACACAGGCTCCCAGCGTGACTCCTGAGATCAGGAGTTTTCGCTTCACGTTCAGCCCCCTCTGCGTCGGTGGCGCAGCACTCTTTATGCTCTCATATCGGGCAAAAATGCGCAGGTTAGGTCGAGACTTCCGCCTAGTCGGGAAGGCAGTGAGGGTCAGCGCACCCGCTTCGCGCCAGTACGAACCGTGCGGGTCACATAGTGTGCCCGCTTCAGGGTGACCTTCACCGAGATCTTCTTGCCCCAGTCCTTGGCTTTGATCCGGTAGCGGCGGTGGGTGGCGTGCTTGATCTTGTGCCCGTTGCGCAGCCACTGAAAGGTGACCGTGCTCGGCGATGGGGTCCAGCGTCCTCGCAGCGCCCGGACGGTGCGGCCGACGCGGAATGTCCCTGCGGTCCTCGCGGAGCGTTGTTTCACGAAGAAGCCCTGGACGGTAACGGCTCTGGCGGCATTGACAACGCCAGCACCGCAGCGGGTTGTGGTGCAGGACGGCATTCGGGTGGCGCTGAACCGCATTGCGCTGGCCAGGCGGGCTGGCGACCAGCCCGGGTGACGCGCAGCCAGCAGGGCCGCAACCCCGGCGACGTGTGGGGCCGCCATCGACGTGCCGGACATCCAGCCGTAACCCGGCTCGCCTCGAGTCGAGGTTCCCAGGTTCCACGTCGAGAACACTTCGCTGCAGTCGTTGCGGGTCGGCCCGCAGATCTGCTGGTACTCCGGCCCCGCCCCGCCGGGAGCCGCGATGGTCGCAGGGAAGGCGGTGGTGCCGAAGTTGGCGTAGTAGGCGCGCTTCCCGGTCGCCGTCGAAGCGGTCACCCGGATCACGTTCTTGCAGTTGGCCGGCGTGCTGTACTTCAACGGCATGGCCGTGCCGAGTGCATCGCCGTTCCCGGTCGCGACCACCACCGTGACGCCGTGGCCGACTGCGGTGTTGATGGCTTTCTGCATCGCGGACGAGCAGGTGCCGAAGCCGCCCAGAGACATGTTCAGAATCTTCGCGGGGTGGCGATTCTTCGGCAGGTCATGGCCTCGATAGGTGCCCGACCCCCAATAGATAGCGGTGATGACATCGGCTTCGGTTCCGTTACGTCGCCCGAGCACGCGAAGTGGTTCGATCTTCGCCTGGGGAGCCACTCCGACCACGCCGCTGCCATTACGAAGGGCGGCGATGATTCCCGCCACGTGGGTGCCATGCCAACTCGATGCCGAATCGGCGGAGCCGCTGCCATCACCCATGTCGGTGGGGTTGGAGTCGCGGCCATTGCCGTCCCCGGCGCTGGCAGCGTTGGAGATGAAGTCGTAGCCTGCAACGACGTTTCCGCCGACCACCGCGGTGGTCGAGCCGGTCAGGTCAGGGTGAGCGGTGATGCCGGTGTCGATCACTCCGACAACCACGCCGGAGCCGGTGCTGGTGGCCCACGCCGAACTGGCGAAAGTGCCGTAGTTGCTGCCGGCCCGGCTGTCGATATTCCACAGCTCGGGTTCGTAGTCGTAGTCGGCTGCATAGAAGGTGGTTCCGGGCTCGGCAGCCTGTACACCGGGCTGTTGGGAAACCCCGTCCTGGAGTTCGGTGGCCTGTTGGTCACTCAGAGCCTCGTCGAAACTCACCTCGACGGTGTCGCTGGTGATCGGCTGAACGGCGCTCACCGGAACATCGCCTGCGGTGGCGGACACCTGGTCCACAGCGGCCTTCGCCGCCGCCTGCGGATCGGACTGCGGGGTGTCGAAAGTGATGATCACCGAGTGGGTCTGCTCAGCCTCGCCGGGAATCCCCGCCGGCTGGGTATCGCTCGCCGACGCCGGGGGAGGCGTCGTCGGTGCGGCTTCAGCCGGGACCGTCGCCATGGTGAGGCAAATCGCGATCCCAGAGACCAACACCAGCCATTGTTTCATCGGGACGCGGACTCATTTCTCGGGTGTTGCCGTGTGGCCGGGCAGCCTCTGTCGAGCCTACTCGGCTGATCGTGATATCCCAGTCACGATCAACGGGGAATTCAGCCCATGAAGAGGAAGGTGATCTGGTAGAACAACGCGCTCAGGCTGTTTCCGGTCAGGGCGAGCGTGGCCAGCAGGACAGCGCTGATGAGCGCGATCATAATTCCGTACTCGATCGCTGCCGCTCCGCGGTTGCGACGGGGGGTCGCTTCGGTGGGGGTGGCCACCATGGTGGCGGTCATCTTCTGCATCTGGACTCCTTGGACTGAGTGGAGGCGGGGGGCCGCCAGACGAAGTACGCAAGATGATTGCGGATGGGAAAGGGTTTCGTCAAAGGTTTACGGCGATAAATTGGAATCCTCCGGCATTTGTCACCCGGGAGGGGACTGTTCACCACCGGAAATCTCCCTGCAAAGTCACCCGTCCGGGGACTTATTCAACGAGTGGTGCTCCTTACGTGTCCGGCCGCGCCGTTGACGCTCGGGCGCCAGATGGGATCCCTGCCTGCCACCGCGCTACCGACCCCGCGTTCACCGGTGCGCCAGTCGTGCTGGTGGCAGGGATGCCAGTGCCGAGCGGAAACGGTAAATGTAGTAATGCATCGACACTGCTGCTCCGTGACATTGATGCCTAGATGAATTCATATCGCATTGTTTGTGATCTGAAGAAAAGAGGCTCGACGTGGCATTTGTCTCCGGTTGTCGATCATCCATTCGGTCGGAGGCGCGTGGGGGTCCCGCCGTGGCGGCGGGGCTACCGCGGTGCGAATATGGCGCCTGGCGTCGTCGACCGTGATCCGGGGTTTGAAGCGGCCCAGCCAGGACGATAATGCCCGCCGTCGACGGTGGCCGGGCTCTGGCAGGTCTGGACGGCAGCCCCGTCCACAGGCGAGGATGCATTCCCAGAGGAGGCCCCTGATGATCTTCGGCGATGCCAACCAACTGCGAATTCGTGACGCAGAACTCAGCGACGCAGCACCGGTGTTGGCGATGCTCAACGAGCTGGATCACGAGACCAGGTTCATGATGTTGGAGCCCGGTGAACGCGGTCTCGATGTCGCGCGCTTCGCCGGCTGGCTCGCCGAACTTCGGATGCGCGGGGACTGCTACCTGGTGGCCGTGCAGGGCACGCAGGTTGTCGGCTTCGCCCAAGCCGAACGGGGCACCTACCGGCGAAGCCGTCATTGCGCGATGGTGGTCCTCGGCCTGCTGCCCAGCGCACGAGGCCAGGGGCTGGGTACTCGACTGCTGGCCCGCATCGATGATTGGGCGCGGTTGTCGGCGGTGACGCGGCTGGAGCTGACCGTGATGGCGCACAATCTGCCCGCCATCAGCCTGTACGCCAAGCGTGGCTATGCCGCCGAAGGGGTGCGCCGGCATTCACTGATCGTCGACGGACGCCCGGTTGACGAACTCGTGATGGCCAAGATCCTTCCCGGCTCCGCCCCAGACTGAGTCCGCTGGCGGCGACGGGTCCGAGCAGGACCTAAACTACGCGGGACGCGAAGGAAGGTACCTGAAAGTGCGTACGCGAATGCTGTCCGGTAATGAGGCTGTCGCTCTGGGCGCGTGGGAAGCAGGGGTAGCGGTCGGCTGTGGCTATCCGGGCACGCCGTCCACGGAGATTCTGGAAGCCCTGGCCACCCAGCCCGAGGTGTACACCGAGTGGTCGGTGAACGAGAAAGTCGCTTTGGAGGTCGGCGTCGGTGCCTCGCTGGCCGGTGGCCGGACCCTGGTCACGATGAAGCACGTCGGGGTGAATGTGGCCGCCGACCCACTGTTCACGGCGAGCTATCTGGGGGTGCGTGGCGGCCTGGTGGTCATCACTGCCGATGATCCGTCCATGCACTCCTCGCAGAACGAACAGGACAACCGCAACTACGCGATCGCGGCCAAGGTTCCGATGCTGGAGCCGTCGGATTCCCAGGAGGCCCGGGAGTTCACGCGGCTCGCGTTCGAGTTGTCCGAGACCTACGACACTCCGGTCTTCCTGCGGATGACGACTCGGCTGTCGCATTCCAAGAGCTTGGTCGATCCCTTCCCGACCGGACGCCCGGAGCGCATCGAGGCGCCGGTGGCCCGCGGCTTCGTGTCCGATCCGGGCAAATACGTGATGATTCCCGGCAACGCCCGCCGTCGCCGCGTCGCCGTCGAGGAGCGCATGAATGCGCTCATCACAGCGGCAGCCGACTATTCGGCCAACCGCATCGAGTGGCCCGAGAGCCTCGATGAAAGCGCCACGGCGCCCATCGGCATCATCACCTCCGGCATTCCCTACACCTATGTCAAAGAAGTAGCCCCCGACGCTGCCGTCCTCAAGCTCGGCCTGGTGCATCCACTGTCGAGGGAGCTCGTCACCGCTTTCGCCGGACGGGTCGAGAAGCTCTATGTGGTCGAGGAACTCGACGCCGTGCTGGAGACCCAGCTCAAGGCGTGGGGAATCGACTGCATCGGAAAGGCGGCCTTCCCGGCGATCGGGGAGTTCACTCCGGCGATCGTGGCCGCCGGCCTGGGCAGGGAAACCGCCGAAGCCGGGCCGACTGCCGAGATCGATGTCGCGGTACGGCGTCCGGGCCTGTGTGCTGGGTGCCCTCACGATCACGTCTTCACCGAGCTGAGACGCAAAGGCATGCTCGTCACCGGCGACATCGGCTGCTACACCCTC
>DMIX01000143.1 GCA_003451975.1 Propionibacteriaceae bacterium | reverse complement strand
CATGAACGCCGTGCAGCACATCAACGATCTGGCCGCTTTCGTCAGTGCCTCGCCGTCGAGTTACCACGCGGCCGCCGAGGTCGCTGTCCGACTTCGGGCAGCGGGCTTCTGCCAGCAGGCCGAGATCGACCAATGGGCTGAATGCGGCGCTGGCTACGTCATTCGAGATGGCGCTATCATCGCCTGGCGGCTACCGAGCAGTTCCGCGGGCCCCGTCGGATTCCGCATCGTCGGCACCCACACCGACTCCCCGGGCTTCAAACTCAAGCCGCAACCGAGTGCCTACGCCTTCGGCTTCGCCCAGGCCGCCATGGAGGTCTACGGCGGGCCCCTGCTGAACTCCTGGCTGGATCGCGAGTTCGGCCTGGCCGGACGGGTCACGCTGCGCTCAGGGGAGACCACGCTGGTCCGGACCGCTGCGTGGCTGCGGATTCCACAACTGGCACCCCACCTGGATCGCAGCGTGAACGAATCGCTGCACCTGGACAAGCAGGCCCACCTCAAGCCCATCTACGCCATGGGCGGGGCTGACGTGCTGGCCGCACTGGCGGCCACCTTGGAGGTGAGCCGCGACGACATCGACGGCTTCGACCTCTTCGCCGCCGTCAGCGAAACGCCGGCCGTGATCGGCGTTGCCAAAGAGTTCCTCGCCTCGGCCCGTTTGGACAACCTCTCCAGTGTGCACGCCGGACTGACCGCGATGCTCGCTGCGAAGCCCAGTGATCAGGTGCAGGTGCTGGCCTGCTTCGATCACGAGGAGATCGGCAGCGACTCCCGCAGCGGGGCCGCCGGGCCATTCTTGGAGGACGTGTTGCGTAGGCTGGCGGCCTCCCTCGGCTGGACCGGCGATGCCTTCCACCAGGCGATGGCGGCGTCCTTCATGATTTCGGCCGACGCCGGACATTCCATCCATCCCAACTATCCGGGCTTGCACGATCCCGACCATCAACCGGTGCTCAACGCCGGGCCATTGCTGAAGGTCAACGCCAACCAGCGCTACACCACCGAAGGCCCCGGGACGGCTCGCTGGCAGCGAATCTGCCGGGCGGCCGGAGTACCCACCCAGTCGTTCGTTTCCAACAACTCGGTGCCGTGCGGTTCCACCATCGGGCCGTTGTCAGCGACCCGGCTGGGCATCGAGAGCATCGACGTCGGCGTCCCGCTGCTGAGCATGCACTCCGCCCGCGAACTGTGCGGGGTGCAGGACGCCGCCTGGCTCACTCAGGCCCTCACCGGTTTCTATGCCGGGCTGGCCGGTTAGCGGCGCCCTTCGACAAGCTCAGGGCACGGGTTGTCGGGCCGGGGAGGTCGCGGTTCGTACTTCCCGCGCCTTCCGACCCGCGTTTCCTGAGCGTGTCGATCCCCGTTCCCTGAGCGTGCCGATCCCCGTTCCCTGAGCTTGTCGAAGGGCGGAGAAGCTCAGTAGGTCTTCAGGCCGCGGGCGGTGAAGATGGCCCGGGCCTGCGCGACCTGTTCGGCTGTTGGGGGAACGGTGGTGGCCAACTCGTAATCCAGACCGAGTTCGGCCCACTTGTCCCGACCCAGCTGATGGAAGGGCAGCACTTCGACGCGGGTCAGCGTGGACAGTGACGCCGCATAGTCGGCCACGGCCTTGATCGTTGCCGGGGCATCAGTCAGACCCGGCACCAGTACGAATCGCACCCAGAGCTCCACCCCGGTGGCGGCGACGCGGCGTCCGAACTCCACGGTGGGTGCGAGCCGCCGTCCGGTGACGCGGTGGTAGGTGGGCTCATCGCCGGCTTTGACGTCGAGCAGCACCAGATCGACGTCGGCCAACATCGAGTCGTCGCAGTTCGCGCCGAGGAAGCCCGAGGTGTCCAGCGCAGTGTGGATGCCGAGTTCCTTAGCCCCGCGCAGGATTCGGCGGGTGAAGGCCGGCTGGGCCAGTGCCTCGCCGCCGGACAATGTGATGCCACCGCCGGTTGCAGTGAACACTGAGCGGTAGCGCGTGATCCGATCCAGCAGGTCGCCAGCCAACACCGGCACACCGCGGCGGGCCGACATGGTGTCGGGGTTGTGGCAGTACAGACAGCGCAGCGGGCAGCCTGCCAGGAAGGTGGTCATACGGGTGCCCGGACCGTCCACGGCGGTCACGAGTTCCCAGGAATGCAGCATGCCGATCTCGCCGCTGCGCTGACCGAGCAGCAGATCGCCACGGGACACGTGCTCGGCGGTGGGGATACCGCCGAGCATGGTGGCCCGGAGCGGGGGTACGAAGGCTTCGAGAGGGTGGGTCGCAGCCGTCACAGGGAAGGGAGCGGTCACTTAGACCGATTCGTGGAAGGTGCGCGAGAGCACGTCGAGCTGCTGTTCGCGGGTGAGCTTGGTGAAGTTCACCGCGTAGCCCGAGACCCGAATCGTTAGTTGCGGGTATTCCTCCGGGTTCTCCATCGCATCGACGAGAGTCTCCCGGTTCAACACGTTGATGTTGGCGTGGTAGAGGCCTTCGCCGAAGCCGGCGTCCAGGATTCCGACCAGGTTCGTCACCCGCTCAGCCTCGGTGCGTCCCAGGGCGGCCGGGGTGATGGTGTTGGTCAGCGAAATGCCGTCCAGTGCGTCGTCGTAGTCGAGCTTGCCGACGCTCATCATCGAGGCGATCATGCCGTGGGTATCGCGGCCGTTCTCGGGGTTGGCGCCCGGTGCGAACGGGGTGCCGGCGGCATGCCCGCAGGGGAAGGCGCCGGTGAACTTGCCGTAGACCACATTGGAGGTGATGGTCAGTACCGACTGGGTCGGAACCGCGTCACGGTACAGCTTGATGGCGCGAATCTTGTCCATCACGGTGGCGACCACCAGCTTGGCCAGTTCGTCGGCGCGGTCATCGTCGTTGCCGTAGGTCGGGTATTCGCCTTCGGTGATGTAATCCACCACTAGGCCCGAATCGTCGCGGACCGGGGTGACGCTGGCGTACTTGATCGCAGACAACGAGTCGGCCACGATCGACAACCCGGCGATACCGCAGCCCATGGTGCGCACGATCTCGTCGTCATGCAGCGCCATCTCGACGGCCTCGTAGGCGTACCGGTCGTGGCAGTAGTGGATGATGTTCAGCGCCTCGACATAGGTCTCCACCGCGTGGGTGAGCATGTCGTCGTACTTGGCCCAGACATCTTCGAAACGCAGCGGCTCATCGCCGTCGATCGAAGCGAAGTCGGGCACGATCAGCGTGCCGGTGCGCTCATCGCGGCCGCCGTTGATGGCGTACAGCAGAGCCTTGGCGGCATTCAGCCGTGCTCCGAAGAACTGCATCTGCTTGCCGATCGCCATCGGGGAAACACAGCAAGCGATGGCGGTGTCGTCGCCCCAGGTGCAGCGGATGTCGGCGTCCGACTCGTACTGAAGTGCCGACGTTTCGATGGAGATTTCAGAGCAGAACTCCTTGTAGCCGTCGGGCAGCTTCGGATCCCAGTAGATGGTGATGTTGGGTTCCGGCGCCGGGCCCAGGTTGCGCAGCGTCTGCAGCAGCCGGAACGAAGTCTTGGTGACCAGGGTGCGTCCGTCATTGGCGAAGCCGCCGTCGGACCAGGTGGCCCAGTAGGGGTCACCGGAGAAGATCTGGTCGTATTCCTCGGTGCGCAGGAAACGCACGATGCGCAGCTTGGTGACCAGGGCGTCCATGACCTCCTGAACTTCAGCTTCGGTGATCTCGCCAGCGGCCAGATCACGCTCGGCGTAGATATCGAAGAAGCCCGACAGGCGACCGATGCTCATCGCGGCACCGTCTTGGCTCTTCACGCTGGCCAGGTAGGCGAAGTAGGTCCACTGCACGGCCTCGCGGTAGTTCTCGGCCGGGCGGGACAGATCGAAGCCGTAGCTCTCGCCGAGGTTGCGCAGCTTCTTCAACGCCTTGATCTGCTCGGCGTGCTCCTCGCGGTAGCGCGCCCAGTTCTCGCTGAAGGGCTCGTCGACGATGGAATCCATGTCGGCGGCCTTGGCCTCGATCAGCCGGTCGATGCCATAGAGCGCGACCCGACGGTAGTCGCCGATGATGCGTCCACGACCATAGGCGTCGGGCAGCCCGGTGAGCAGGTGTGAACTGCGGGCGGCTCGGATGCGCGGGGTGTAGATATCGAAGACCGCCTCATTGTGGGTCTTGCGGTACTTGGTGAAGATCTCCTTGATCTTCGGGTCCGGTTCGAGGCCGGCTTCCTTGGTTGCGGTCTCGACCATGCGCCAGCCGCCGGCGGGCATCATGGGACGCTTCAGTGGCTTGTCGGTTCCCAGGCCGACGATGACGTTGTCGCGGTCGCAGATGAAGCCGGGGGCAAAGGCGTCCACATCGGCGGGGATGTGAGTTTCGACGTCGTAGACGCGACGCTCGCGCTCGACGCTGAGGTAGTCACGCTGCAGGGTTTCCCAGACGTCCAGGGTCTTGTCGGTGGGGCCGGCGAGGAACGCTGCGTCCCCGGTGTAGGGCGTGTAGTTGCGCAGAATGAAATCGCGTACATCGATGCTGGTAGTCCAAAGGCCTTCGGTGAAGCCGTTCCAGGGGGTGTCCTGGGGGAGAGTGATGCTGTCGACCTCGGTGGTCATTGGTCTCCTTCGTTACTCGGGCACGGCGGATTGCCCCGTGCTCGGGTTTCCTTCATTGGATGGCTGTGTCCCATGACGCTTGTGGCGTCGAAGCCGTAGCCAAGTGTAGGTCAAACGGTTTAATGATCGGACATATGCTCACAGAGTGGGAGCGCTCGCCACCGGCCCATGCGCAACGTTGCCGCTAGGCCGGCAGGCGGAGGAAGTGTCAGGCTGGAGACAGCCCATAGAAGGGACACCCCCAATGCAGAAGATCGTGCCCAATCTCTGGTTCGACCATGTCGCCGTCGAAGCTGTGGAGTTCTATCTCGCCGCGTTTCCCAATGCCCGAAAACTGGGCACTCAGTACTACCCGATGGAGGGACTGCTGGACTTCCAGGAGGAACTCGCCGGTAAAGAGCTGACCGTCGATTTCGAGATCGCGGGATACCGCTTCGTTGCGATCAATGCCGGTCCGGAGTTCACCCCGACACCGTCGTTGTCCTTCCTGCTGAACTTCGACCCCTCCCGCGACCCGGACGCCCGGGCGCACCTTGATGATCTGTGGGATGCGCTCGGTGACGGGGGGACCGCCCTGATGCCGCTGGACTCCTATGACTTCAGCACTCACTATGGCTGGATGCAGGACCGCTACGGGGTGAGTTGGCAGTTGATGCTCACTAACCCCGACGGCGAACCGCGCCCGTTCATCACTCCCGATCTGTTGTTCGGTGGGCCGGCGCAGAATCGCGCCGCAGAGGCGGCTTCGTTCTATGTCGACACCTTCCCGGGCTCCCGGGTCGGCACGGATATGCGCTACCCAGTGCAGGCCGGTCCGGCGGCCCCGGGCAGCGTCATGTTCACCGACATCGAGGTCTTCGGTCAGTGGTTCGCCTTGATGGATTCTGCCGCTGACCAGGACTTCACCTTCAACCCAGCCGTGTCGCTGATGATCCTGTGTGAGGATCAGCCCGAAATCGACCGCTACTGGGAGGCGCTCAGCAGGGTGCCCGAAGCCGAACAATGCGGCTGGTGCACCGACCAATTCGGCGTGAGTTGGCAGATCGTCCCCGCCCACTTGGACGCCCTCATGCTCACCCCCGCCTCCTTCGCCAAGCTCTTGTCCATGCGCAAGATCGACATCGCCGCCTTCACCGCGTAAACGCTTGGGTGCTGGATCCTCCACCGACTATGGGGGAGGATCCAGCACCTTGCAGCGTGAGCACCGGGTTGGGGCGCCGAGCCAGCCGTGGCGGTGGAGGATTGCGGCGAGGGTAGTGGCCACGGTGCAGGGGGTGGTGGTGACCATGCGCCAGGTGACGCGGATGGTGGCGATGCCGTTGACGAGGTGAAGGCTGTCGCGTCGCAGATCGCGGTCGCGGGCGGTGCCGCGGTGGTAGGCGGCACCATCGAGTTCGACGATCACTCCGTAGTCGGGATACCAGGCGTCGGTCTGGTATTCGCCGGTGGGGCTTGCTTGGCGCAGCGGGGTCGGTAGGCCGTGGGCGCGTTCGACGTCGCGAAGGTAGCGGGTCTCCAGGGGGCTCATTGCCCCGGCGCTGACCAGGTCGAGCGCCTCAGTGAGGAGCCGACGGTGCGGCAGTCTCGGGGTTGCGGCCGTTACCCGACGAACGTCTTCAGCCTTGAGGCGTCCGAAGGCCGTCGCCTCGGCAATGAGGGTCGTGAGTTCATCGGCGGAGGATGCTGCGGCGAGGTCGACGATGGTTTGGGCTGGCCGGGTTCGGGGCGGCTCACCGCCTCCCAGGCGTGCTGATCGCACGAACTCCCAGCGGTGGTCTCGGCGGACTTGAATGCGCTTGGCCACGTAGATGGTGATGGGGTCCGGTTCTACTTTGAGCCAGCCGTGCAGATGAGCCGCCGAATCTCGACCGGCCACCGCTCCGGGTCCGCCCAGGAGCACTCCCGCCCAGACCCGTTGAACCCAGGAATCTGACTGGGTCCGGTAGATACCTGCGGCGATGCGTCCCCAGCGCCCCTCGCCGGTCAACCGCTCAATAACCCGATCGGACACCCCGTGCCCTAGCACCTGCTCCCGGCTCAACGCGCCGGCCTGAACCCGGCTCAGCCGCACTAGTCCCTCAGGAACCCCCACTCGCGCATACACACCCCCACCCTCAGCACCCGGAACCCCCGTTGGTCACCGCACCGCCGAATTGTGGATTGTGCGCTAGATCCTCCACCGACTACGGGGGAGGATCTAGCACACAACACGGTGGTCAGACGGCGGGGGACCAGTAGCAGCGTTTGGGGGAGGTGATTTGGCCGGCTTTCTTGAGTTCGGCCATCGCCTTGTCGACTTGTTTGCGGTCGAGGGCGGTCAGTTCGACGATCTTGCCGGCGTTCAGCGGCTCACCGGCGGCGGTCATGGCAGCGAGTACCTGCTCGGCGTCACTCATGGTGCTTCCTTCCAACGGGTGGCCACAACATAGCCCGACCTCGTCGGGGCGCGGAACTCGGCGTCCGCAGCGGACGGTGAGACCGGTAGGATTTCCCCTCGTGGCATTAACCATCGGCATCGTCGGGCTGCCCAACGCAGGCAAGTCCACTCTGTTCAACGCGCTCACCCGCAACAACGTGCTCGCGGCGAATTACCCGTTCGCGACCATCGAGCCCAATGTGGGGGTGGTCGGTGTGCCGGATGAGCGCCTGCCGGTGCTGGCGAAGGTGTTCGGATCTGAGCGCATCGTGCCCGCCACGGTGAGCTTCGTCGACATCGCCGGCATCGTGAAGGGTGCCTCGCAGGGCGAAGGCATGGGCAATGCCTTCCTGGCCAATATTCGCGAAGCCGATGCGATTTGTCAGGTGACCCGAGTGTTCCGCGATCCCGACGTGACCCACGTTGACGGCGGCGTGAATCCCGGCAGCGATATCGAGACTATCCGTACCGAGCTGATCCTGGCCGACCTGCAAACCTTGGACAAGGCGCTGCCCCGGGTTGAGAAGGAGGCCCGCATCAAGAAGGAGAAGCAGCCGGTGCTGGAGGCCTTCCTAGAGGCCAAGAAGGTGCTGGATTCCGGAGTTGGTGTTCACGCTGCCGGGCTGGACCTGGAACCGCTGCGCGAGTTGTTCCTGCTTACCGCCAAGCCGTACCTGTATGTGTTCAACTGCGACGCCGACGAACTAGCCGACACCGAACTGCTGGAGAAGATGAAGGCGCTGGTGGCACCGGCTGAGGCCATCTTCCTGGACGCCAAGATCGAAGCCGAGCTCTCCGAACTGGAGCCGGAGGAGGCCGCCGAGTTCCTCGCGGAGATGGGTATCACCGAGCCGGGCTTGGACACTCTGGCGCGAGTCGGCTACGAAACCCTGGGTCTGCAGAGCTACCTGACCGCTGGCCCCAAGGAATCCCGCGCCTGGACCATCAAGAAGGGCGCGACCGCGCCGGAGGCCGCTGGCGTGATCCACACCGACTTCCAGAAGGGCTTCATCAAGGCCGAGGTGATCGGCTTCGACGATCTCGTCGCGGCTGGATCGGTGGCCGCGGCCCGGGCCGCGGGCAAGGCCCGTATGGAGGGCAAGGACTACGTCATGGCC
>DMIX01000160.1 GCA_003451975.1 Propionibacteriaceae bacterium | reverse complement strand
GGCTCGGCAAGATCCGCTCGCCGCACTACCGCATCGTCGTCATGGACTCTCGCACCAAGCGGGACGGCCGGGCGATCGAGGAGATCGGCCTCTACCACCCGAAGAACGATCCGTCCGTGATCAAGGTGAACTCCGAACGCGCCCAGTATTGGCTCGGTGTCGGTGCACAACCGACCGAGGCAGTCGTCGCCATCCTCAAGCGCACCGGTGACTGGCAGAAGTTCTCCGGCGACACCAGCCCGTCCGGGGTGGATCCGCAGCCGGAGCCCGTCGACAAGGTCGCTCGGTTCAACGCCGCGCTCGCCGAGGTCGCCGATGAGCCGTCGACCAGCGCCATCTCGAAGTCGAAGAAGGCCAAGAAGGACGAGCCGAAGGCCGAACCGGAGGCCGCTGAGGCCGCCGCAGAGTCGGAAGCTGCGCCCGAGGCGGATGCTGCACCTGAGGCAGACGCTGCCGCCGAGCCCGAGGCTAAGTCCGAAGAGTCCTGAGCATGCTCACAGACGCACTGGAGCATCTGGTCCGCGGGCTGGTTCCGAACCCCGATGAGGTTCGGGTCCGCGAATATGAGCGCGGACGCACCCGTACCCTTGAGGTGCGCGTGCATCCTGAAGACATCGGCAAAGTGATTGGTCGCCAGGGTCGCACCGCCACCGCGCTGCGCACTGTCGTCAGTGCTTTGGCCGGACGCGAGCAGGTGCGCATCGATTTCGTCGATGTGGATCGTCGCTCGCGGCGTCGCAACTGACATCAGAATCACCCTGGTTCTTCGGCCACGGAGAACCACCCAAGTCCGCCCCGTCCGCTGATCGCGACGGGGCGGAATCGGTTGGAGGAACGATGCAGGTCATCGTGGGAACGATCGGACGCCCGCAGGGATTGCGCGGTGAGGTGACGGTGCGGCCGCGCACCGATCAGGTCGAGACCCGGTTCGCCGCCGGCGCAGTACTGGTCGCTGAGGGGCGCACGCTGACCGTGGTCGCGCACAGCATGGTGCAGGGCAAACTAGTGGTCGCCTTCGACGGCGTGGCGGACCGAGCGGCGGCCGAGGCGCTGCGTGGCGTGGAACTGTGGGTGGACTCCACCGAGGATGAGTTGGCTGACGGTGAGTATCACGACGCCAGCCTGATCGGGCTACCGGTGGTGACCCCCGATGGCGAAGCTGTCGGGACCGTCGCCGCAGTGGAGCATCCACCGGCTCAGGACCTGCTGGTCGTGCGCACGACGTACGGCAATCGGCTGGTGCCGTTCGTGACCGAACTGGTCCCCACTGTTGATCTGGCCCAAGGTCGGGTCGTCATCGTGCCGATCCCGGGGCTGCTCAGCGAGGTGCCCGATGAGGATTGATCTGGTCAGCATCTTCCCCGACTACTTCGCCGCGCTGCAGCTGTCGCTGGTCGGCAAAGCGATCGAATCCGGCCTGGTCGATCTGGGCGTTCACGACTTGAGGGACTGGACCCATGACCGGCACCGCACCGTGGACGACACGCCCTACGGCGGCGGCGCAGGCATGGTGATGAAGCCCGAACCGTGGGGAGAGGCTTTGGACCCCCTGGTTCCTGATGCGGACGTCCCGGTCCTGGTGGTGCCCACTCCCTCCGGTGAACGGTTCACCCAACGGGTTGCCGAGGAGTTTGCCGCCGAGGAATGGTTGTTGTTCGCCTGCGGACGCTACGAGGGCATCGATGCTCGCGTTGCGCAGTACGCCCGCTGGCGAATGCCGGTGCGCGAGGTGAGCCTGGGTGACTACGTGCTCAACGGGGGAGAGGTTGCCGCGTTGGCCATCGTCGAAGCCGTGGTTCGACTGCTTCCCGGCGTGCTGGGGAATCCCGAGTCGTTGGTGGAGGAATCCCACGGCAGCCAGCTCGACGGGCTGCTGGAGTATCCGGTCTACACCAAGCCGGCCACCTGGCGCGGCCTGGAGGTGCCGCCGGTTCTGTTGAGCGGCCATCATGGCGAGGTGGACCGCTGGCGGATCGAGCAGGCGAAGAAGATCACTGCTGAGCGACGCCCTGACCTGCTCTCTGGGGCTGGTTTTAGCCAGGAAAACCTTGCGAAATAGCTCTGTTTGGCCTAGTCGGCGAGGTGGCGTCCGGATTATGAGACGCCGTGCCCGGCAATGTACGTGCATGAACCCAAGGGGCCCCCGGACTGATTAGGGTGTGCTGCGTGGCGACTACGACCCTAACTCCTCATCAGCGGGCCGCACGGTCCTCAGTTGCGATGAAGGCCACGATGGCCATCACCGGACTGATCCTCATCGGATTCCTGCTGATGCACATGTATGGCAACCTCAAGATGTTCCTTGGTGCTGAAGAGTTCGATCAGTACGCAGAGTGGCTCAAGGGCGACATCCTGGCGCCGGCGCTCCCGCCGGGCAGCTTCATCTGGATCTTCCGCGTCTTCTTGGTGGCGATGGTCGTCCTGCACCTGTACTCCGCGTTCACGCTGTGGTCGCGGGCCAAGGCAGCGACGCCGAGCACGTACCAGGTTCGCAAGACGCTGTCAGAGACCTACTCCGCGCGCACCATGCGCTGGGGCGGCGTCATCCTGGCCGGTCTGTTGATCTTCCACCTGGCGCAGTTCACGGTGCACTCCGCACTGGTCAATGGTTCCTTCGCAAGCACCTACGCCGACTCCCCCTACAAGATGGTGATCGGGGAGTTCAGCCTGTGGTGGATGGTGCTGCTGTACGCGATCTGGATCACCGTCGTGACCATGCATGTGCGTCACGGTTTCTGGAGCGCCTTCACGACTTTGGGAGCGAATACCAGTGCCAAGGCCCGCACCGTGCTGAACGGTTGTGCCTGGGCGGTGGCGGTTTTGCTCTTCATCGGCTTCATGATCATGCCGGTGGCCGTACTCTTCGGATGGATTCACTGATGGCGACGACTGCAAACAAACTCCCCGGTGCCGACTACTTCACCTTGGGCGACAAGGTCGCCGATACCAAGGCACCTGCGGGTCCGATCGAGAAGAAATGGTCTCAGCGTCAGTTCGGCGCCAAGCTGGTCAACCCGGCCAACCGTCGCAAGCTGACCGTCATCATCGTGGGCACCGGCCTGGCTGGCGGCGCCGCTGCAGCCTCGCTGGGTGAAGCCGGCTACAACGTGCTGAACTTCTGCTACCAGGACAGCCCTCGTCGGGCACACTCCATTGCGGCTCAGGGCGGCATCAACGCGGCCAAGAACTACCGCAATGACAACGACTCGACCTACCGGCTGTTCTACGACACCGTCAAAGGCGGCGACTACCGGGCACGCGAGACCAATGTCTACCGTCTGGCCGAGGTCAGCGCGAACATCATCGACCAGTGCGTCGCACAGGGCGTCCCGTTCGCCCGTGAGTACGGCGGCCTGCTCGACAACCGCTCCTTCGGTGGCGTGCAGGTGCAGCGCACCTTCTACGCCCGCGGCCAAACCGGCCAGCAGCTGCTGATTGGTGCCTACCAGGCTTTGGAGCGGCAGATTGCGGCCGGCACCGTGAAGGAATACACCCGTCACGAGATGCTGGAACTGATCGTGGCTGACGGCCGCGCCCGCGGCATCGTCACCCGCGACATGGTGACCGGTGAGATCGAGACCTGGCTCGCCGACGCCGTGGTGCTCGCCACCGGCGGCTACGGCAATGTGTTCTACCTGTCCACCAATGCGATGGGATCCAATGTGACGGCGAGCTGGCGGGCGCACCGCAAGGGCGCCTACTTCGCCAACCCGTGCTACACGCAGATCCACCCCACCTGCATCCCGGTGCACGGGGAGACCCAGTCGAAGCTGACCCTGATGTCGGAGTCGCTGCGAAACGACGGACGCATCTGGGTTCCGGCGAAGGTCGAGGACTGCGAAAAGGACCCTCGCGAGATTCCCGAGGAAGATCGCGACTACTACCTGGAGCGGATCTACCCGTCCTTCGGCAACCTGGTGCCGCGTGACATCGCCTCCCGGCAGGCCAAGAACATGTGCGACGAAGGTCGCGGCGTGGGACCGGCCATCAAAGAGGTCGACCACGACGGCAACGAGAAGCTGGTGCGTCGCGGCGTCTACCTGGACTTCTCCGAGGCCATCGAGCGGTTGGGCAAGGATGCTGTGGCAGCCCGCTACGGCAACCTGTTCGACATGTACGCCCAGATCACCGGCGAGAACCCCTACGAGACGCCGATGCGGATCTACCCGGCCGTTCACTACGTGATGGGTGGCCTGTGGGTCGACTACGACCTGGAGAGCTCCATCCCGGGCCTGTACGTGGCCGGTGAGGCGAACTTCTCCGATCACGGTGCCAACCGTCTGGGCGCTTCGGCGCTGATGCAGGGCCTGGGTGATGGCTACTTCGTGTTGCCGAACACCATCAACGACTACTTGGCTGATGCCCTCAAATTCGACAAGGTCGATGAGGATCACCCAGCAGTCGTCGAGGCACTCGACTCGGTCAAGGAACGCGTCGACAAGCTGCTCTCCATCCAGGGCACTCGCACGGTCGATTCCTTCCACAAGGAACTCGGCCACATCATGTGGGAGTACTGCGGTATGGAGCGCACCGAGGAGGGCCTCAAGATCGCCATCGACAAGATCGACGATTTGCGCGACGAGTTCTGGAGCAATGTCAAGGTCACCGGCGTGAACGAGGACTTCAACCAGACTCTGGAGAAGGCCGGTCGAGTGGCCGACTTCATCGAACTGGGTCGGTTGATGTGTGTGGACGCTCTGCACCGCAAGGAATCCTGTGGCGGCCACTTCCGAGCCGAAAGCCAGACCGAGGACGGCGAGGCACTGCGCCACGACGATCAGTTCCTCTATGCGGCGGCCTGGGAGTACACCGGCACTGGTGAGAAACCGGTCCTTCACAAGGAAGATCTGGTCTACGAGGCCATCGAGTTGAAGCAACGGAGTTACAAGTGAACATCACCCTGCGCGTATGGCGCCAAGCAAACGCCCAGTCCGAGGGGCGCATGGTCACTTACCAGGTTCAGGATGTGTCCGAAGACATGTCCTTCCTGGAGATGCTCGACCTACTCAATGAGGATCTCACGCTCAAGGGCGAGGAGCCGGTGGCCTTCGACCACGACTGCCGCGAAGGTATCTGCGGTATGTGTGGCGTCGTGATCAACGGCACCGCTCACGGTCGGGGCAACTCGCCGGTGGCGACCACCACCTGCCAGTTGCACATGCGGTCCTTCTCCGATGGTGCCGTGATCGACGTCGAGCCTTGGCGGGCTGGCGCGTTCCCGGTGATCAAGGACCTGGTCGTGGACCGCTCGGCCTTCGACCGGATCATCCAGGCCGGTGGCTATGTGTCGGTGAACACCGGCGCAGCTCCGGAGGCCCATGCCAATGCGGTCAGCAAGCTGAAGGCCGATCGCGCCTTCGACGCCGCTACTTGCATCGGTTGTGGCGCCTGCGTGGCGGCCTGCCCGAACCACTCGGGCATGCTATTCACTGCGGCCAAGATCACCCACCTGGCCATGCTTCCGCAGGGTCAGCCGGAGCGTCCGCTGCGCGTGAAGAGAATGGTCGGTGAACACGATGCCCTCGGGTTCGGTGGCTGCACCAACATCGGCGAGTGTGCGGCGGTCTGCCCCAAGGAGATTCCGCTGGACACCATCAGCCAGCTGAATCGGGATCTCATCGCCTCGCTGTTCAAGCGGGACGGCAAGTAACACCTGCGTCGCCACTGTGGCCCCGGAGCTCGGCTCCGGGGCCACCTCGCGTTCGTCGATAGGTGCCGTCGGCCATGGTGAACAGTGTCGCCCGATTTCCGCCGGTGGCCTCGCCTGTGGCAAACTTAGGAGCTGTTGTGCCGAGTGAACCCCTGCCACAGGGGGAAGGTTCATTCGGAGACTGTCAAATCAAGACGAAGTGACCTGTGGCACTGGCGAGGAAACCATGAACAAATTGGTGGAACAGGTCGGCGCAGCCGCCCTCCGCGACGACATGCCCGACTTCCGGCCTGGCGATCAGGTGAAGGTTCACGTGCGAGTCGTTGAAGGTAACCGCTCCCGTATTCAGGTCTTCGCCGGAGTCGTCATCTCCCGTACTGGGTCAGGTATCGGCGAGGCTTTCACGGTCCGCAAGATCAGCTTCGGGACCGGTGTCGAGCGAACCTTCCCACTGCACAGCCCGATCATCGAAAAGATCGAGGTAGATCGTTTCGGTGACGTGCGACGCGCCAAGCTGTACTACCTGCGCGGACTTCGCGGCAAAGCTGCAAAGATCAAGGAGAAGCGCGACCGCTGAGCCTCCGAGCCGGTGGACGTAGCCACGGTACGGACGAAAGGGTGATCAGGTGAGCGGTGAGGACCAACCGGGGATGGAACGATCCTCCTCGGCGTTGGGGACCTTAGGCGCCTGGACCCGCGAAATTGCGATCGTGGTTGTCGGTGCACTCATCGCCTCGACGCTCCTGCGTGTCTTTGTCGCGCAGATGTTCGTCATCCCGTCTTCCTCGATGGAGAACACCTTGCTGATCGGCGACCGCGTCGCCGTTCAGAAGATCGTTCCTTACCAACGCGGCGACATCGTGGTCTTCCGCGACTCGCTGGGTTGGTTGGGGGCGCCGCCGCCAGAGGAGGATGCCTGGCAGAAGGTGCTTATTTTCATCGGACTGGCCCCCGATGAGAGTGCCAATCACCTGATCAAGCGGGTGATCGGTATTGCGGGGGATCATGTGACGTGCTGCGATGCCAAAGGGCGAGTCAGCGTCAATGGCACCGCGCTGAACGAGACCTCCTACCTGTATGTCGATCCGGTCACCGGACGTCAGGCTGATCCGTCCTCGATGGCCTTCGACGTAGTGGTTCCGGCTGGCACCGTGTTCGTCATGGGTGATCATCGCAATGCCTCGCAAGACTCCCGCTGTCACATCGACGAGAAGATCATCGGGCGGCCCGAGGGATACCAGGCAATGGTGCCAACCAGCGACATCGTCGGTACCGCAGTGGCCGTGGTCTATCCCTTCTCGCGTTTTCATACGATCAGTAGACCGGTGACCTTCGAGGCAGTGCCTGCCGGGCAGTCTCCGCCTGCCAAGCCGATCGTGAAAGGGCCCCGCGTTACTTGCCCCTAGTTCAGCAGAGCCAGATGCAGTGAACCGCGAAATATGGCGGCCAGTGCTGGCGTGCTTCTGTGGCGTGACCTGGGCTTGGGGTGTGTCTCATCTGAGCCGAGTCTTTAGCCAGTTTTCCCGGATGGGATCGGCCTTGTGTTGAGCGAAAGACACAACTAGGCTCATTAGTGATCGCTAGTCTCGCATTGCCGAGACAAAAGACGGGCTTCGCTCCGTCGCTGCAATCATTCTTGAGTGAATTCAGATAAGTCAAACCACGATTTGCGCTGGCGCACGTAGTCAATTCGCGGCTGCGATCGGGCTGGCTGCTACCAGATTGAGGAGTCGTTGTTCATGAGTGGGACCTGGAGAAGGAATCTGTGCGCGATGGTGGCTGGGTTGGCGCTGCTTGTCGGTGCCTCCACGTTGTCAGCCGCTGAAGCTCAGGCTGCGCCCACAGTGAGTCGTACCACTCGAGTGTGGGATTGCCATCGTGACGCGGGAGCTGATCTTTTTAAGACCTGGTCCACGACGGGGAACACGTGCTGGGAGGGCCTCGGTCGGGTTCAGGTGAAGCTTTACAAGGTCAGTACCGTCTGGTCGGGTCGGTTCAATGGCTATTATCGGACGAGTGACAACAAGAAGCATTCGTTCAAACCATGGAAGAACTACTACCCAAAGAACGCCACGATAACGGAGATTGTGCTCACGGGCCAGGTTTAGGGGGAAACTGGCTGGGTTCCATCATTGAGATTGAGTCTGATATCGGCGATATGGGTATCAAAAAGCGTTCCGATTGGAACATCTACGCCTACGAGCGGGCGCTGCAACAGGGTGGCTTCCGTCTGGTTGCTGGGGCCGACGAGGCCGGACGTGGAGCCTGCGCCGGTCCACTAGTAGCCGGTGCGGTCATCTTGCCTGCATGTGCCGCCGGACGCATTGGCGGCCTGGCTGATTCCAAACTCCTCAGCCCGGCTCAACGAGAACAGGCCTACCAACGCATCGT
>DMIX01000228.1 GCA_003451975.1 Propionibacteriaceae bacterium | reverse complement strand
GCGGTCACCGTGGGCGATAGGGGTGATGAAGATCGGTCGATCCGCCCACAGCCCCAGCATGAAGTGCCGTTGCGGATCACAGGCTCCCTCGGCGGCGACCCAGCGGAGTCCGTCCTCGTCGGCGCTCACGTGACCGTTGGCGTCGACCCCCAATATCTGAGCGCGGGGATGCTGCCAGGCGTCGGTGGCCCACCCCGGTTCAGATCGTCTGCCCTCACCACGATCAAGGATGGGGTCCTGCTGCCATTGACTCACGCGTGCAGATTACCCATGCCTGCGCTGACCACGGCTTCGAGTCCAGCGCGGTCGGCCAGGTTCTGCGGACGCAGCACTTCGCTGCGCTGCAGGTCGTAGAAGACCGCGTCGACGTCGCCGACGGCCACTCCAGTCAGTTCCGCCCAGGCAAGTCGGTAGCAAGCCAATTGCAGCGGATCGGCGGCAGCGGCTGAGCCCGTCTTCCAGTCCACCACTTGCGGCCGACCATCGTCGCCGACGAACACCGCGTCAATGCGGCCGCGTACCAACTGGCCGCTCAGTACCAGAGTGAACGGGGCCTCGACAGCAACCGGCACAGCGTTGGCGTAGGGACTGGATTCGAATCCTTCTCGCAACCGGTCGTAGGTCACCCCAACCAACTCGGTGTCGTCGGCGATGAGGGCCACCTGTTGGGCGAAGCGGTTCTCCAGCCAGCGATGGAAGTCGATCCCCCACCGTTGTGACTCGCTGACCAGGCGCGGCATTGGACGCCGAAGATTCCGCCGGAACGCGGCCGCATCACGTTGCAGCTGACCGAGGCCGGTCACGGACACATAGGCCGGCCGCACTGCAGCACGCTCGCGGCGCTGAGCCACCTCCAGGGCGACCAGCACCTGGGCGTTGTGGCGCCATTCTCGGCGCAGCACCTCACCATCGCGGTCCAGGTCCGCCGGCGCCGGGTAGCCAGCAGTGCTCCCGGGCATGCGCCGCGCCGCCCGCACCTCGGCGGCCGCTTCCCGACGCAATGCGAGTTCCTCGACGCCGCCCAGTACCGGCCAGGATGCGCCACGGTTCACCTCAGCCAGCGGGTTGACCTCTCCGATATCGTCGGTGCGCTCGACGACGTCGGCATGCTCGGCCAACACTGCGAAATACCGCGACGGCACGCGAGGTTTGGTCAACTCCGCCGCCCAGGCATGGGTGCTCGCCACCAGCAGGCGGCGGGCGCGGGTGGCGGCGACGTAGGCCAAGCGATCCTCACTGAGCACCTGGTGCTCGCGAAGATCCTCATGCAAGCTCGTCAGCGCCGCATTACTCACCTCACCGAGCTGAGGCAGGGCCAGACTGTCCCCGCGTAGCGGGAACGGCAGCACGGCCGACTGTCGCACCCAATCGTCGCTGACTCGCGCATTGGGGAACACCGACTCGGCCAGGCCGGGTAGGAACACCACCTCCCATTCCAGGCCTTTCGCCTTGTGAACGGTGAGAATCTTCACCGAATCCGCCGAGGAGACCACCGCCTGTTCCAGGCCCACTCCGTAGCTGCGCTCCGCTTCGAGGTAGGCCAGCAGTCCGCTCAGAGAGGCCTGCACGTCGACCTGGGCGTACTCGGCCACCGCCCGCTGGAAGGCTCGCAGCGGCGCCGACGCCCCGACTGCCAGAGTTTCGGCCTCGACCGCCAGGCCCAGCGTCGAAACCACTCGGCTGACCAATTGCGGCAGGTCGGTGTGCAGATAGCGACGAAGGCCGGCCAACTCTGCGCTCAGCAGGCCGAAGCGCTGCCGCGCAGCCGTGCTGTAGGCCGCCCGCCCGGGATCGGCGAGGGCTTCGGCCAAGCTGGGGGTTTCGACGTCGCGGTCGCCGGCCAGATCGGCGGCGCGCTTGCCCAAGAGAGCAAGGTCGGGCAGGCCGATGGCCCAGCGCGGCGAGGTGAGCAGCCGGATCAATGACGGGTTCTCGGTCGGATCGGCCAGCACCGACAGGGTCGCGACGACCTCGGCAATCACCGGAACGTCGAGCAATCCGCCCAGGCCCACGATCTGGGCCGGGATGTCCCGCTCGATCAAGGCGGTGTACACCGCGCTGACTTGGCTGTTGTTGCGGCACAGCACGGCCATCTCTTTCCAGGACGGTACGGCCGCGGTGCTGCGCAGATCAGCGATCCGGTCGGTCAGCGCGGCAGTTTCCTCCGGCCAGGTGCGGTAGGCGCGTGCCTCAATCCGTGCCGGCGGAGCCTGCTGCGGGGCGACCAACTCCAGGTCGAGTTGTTGTCCGGTGAGCAGTGGGTCGCTGCGCACCGAATCGGCCAGGCGGTTGGCTGCCGCCAGGATCTGGGGACCGCTGCGTCGGTTCACCGTCAGCGGGAAGCTGGGTGCGGGCCTGCCGTCGGCCAGCGGAAAATCGGTGGCGAAGTCCAGGATGTTGCGTGCCGCGGCGCCGCGCCAACCGTAGATCGCCTGGCAGGGATCCCCCACCGCCGTCACAGCGTGCCCGCGTCCACCGCTGGGGTCGGCCCCGGAGAACAGGCCCCGCAGCAATCGGGCCTGCGCCGAGGAGGTGTCCTGGTACTCATCGAGCAGCACCACGCGGAAGTCCTGCCGGAGGCGAAGAGCCACCTGCGGAACCTCGTCGATCAGGCGCGCGGAGGTCGCCAGCTGATCGGAGAACTCCTGGTAGCCCAATTCGCGCTTGAGCCGCTCGTAGCTGGTCACCAACTCCAGCAACTCCAGTCGCTCAGCGCGCACCTCGTCGGCCTGTTGCACCGCACGATAGACCTCACCGGTGTTGCGCCGCGGGGCCTGCCCCACAGCGGTGGCGAAGCGATCAGCGTGGCGAAGGATGTCGTCGGTCCCGACCAGGTGCGACTTCATGTCGGCGGCCAGCCGCAGTACTCGTTCCACAACCGTGGCCGGCTGCAGCTTGGACAGCATCGCGAACGGCCCGACCGCATCGGTCACCACGCGGGCCGCAAGCCGGTAACGCGTCGCATCGGTGATCAGCCGGGAGGTCGGCTCTTCGCCGAGCAACAGTCCGTAGTCGCTGACCAATTGGCCGGCGAAGGCGTCGTAGGTCAGCACCACCGGTTCGGCGGCGTCCGCATCGACAAGTGCAGCAGTGAGCAGAGCCTCGCGCACGTCCTGATCGAGTTTTGCCGCTGCCTTGCGGGTGAAGGTCAACCCCAGCACTTGGCCTGCGCTGACCTGTCCGGTGCCGACCAGCCACACCACCCGCGCTGCCATCACTGTGGTCTTTCCCGAGCCGGCTCCGGCAATGATGACGCCGGGGGTCAGCGGCGCGGTGATGGCGTCCAACTGTTGGGCTGAGTAAGGAATTCCGAGCAGTCCCGCCAATTCCTGGGGATCGGTCAGCATCAGATCACCTGCTGTCCCTGGTCTTGCGCGGGGCAACTGGCCCGGAAAGCACAGCCTCGGCAGTGAGGCCCCGCCACCGCCGGGTAGCGTCCTTCGGCCACCACCGCGGCGGCCGCCGCGACCCGGTGATGGACCCAGGTCGGATAGCCTTCCTCGGCTGCGGCATCCTGATGCGGAGCGGTCGACAGGGATGGCTGACTGAACTCCTTCGGAAGGGCAGGGTCACGGTCGCCGACACGCAGGTAGACCGCTGCTGCAGCGTCGACCGTCGTGCCGAACTCGGCCAGCCCACCGTTGCGGATCGCAAGCTGGTAGATGCCCAACTGGTCCATGGCAGCGACTTCGGCACGGGTGGGTGGTCGTCGGGAAGTCTTGAAATCCACAACGGACAGGCCCAACTCGGTGCGCTCCAGCCAGTCGATCTGGCCGACCAGTTCGATGGGAAGTCCGTCGCAGACCAATTCGGTACGAAACGGCATTTCGACGCCGACGAAGGCGGCGCGGCGCGCCTGCCACCAGGCGAAGAACCGGCTCAGCGCAGCGACGACGGCTTCGCGCTCGGCGGTGGCCCGCCACGGTGCCTGCGGGGGTAGTCGATGCCACTCCTGATCGACCCGTTCGATCAGTTGATCGAGGTCGCTTCCCTCGGTCACCGCCTGCTGCACCAGGGCATGGACCAGTGACCCGAGTTGAGCAGCCTCGCCGGCACCGCTTTCGGCCCGCGCCCGGTCGGCGAGGAAGTAGCGGCGCGGGCAGGTGAGGACAGCGCCCACCTGGCTGGGGCGCAGCCGGATCGGCTTGGGGGCCGGCTGCGGTGCACTGGACACCTCGCGTAAACCCCACCAGGTGCCCGGGTCAGCGCTGGGCACCACCGGGTCACCGGAGTCGTCGCGCTGGTCGGCCAACCACGCCAACTCGATGGCAGCGGCCGCGCGCACTGCAGCCGGACTGCTGGCATCAGCGCTGGCTCTGCGCAGTTCGGCAACCAATCCGGGCGCGGTGATCGCCCCGGGGCCTCGCCGTGGAAGCACTGCTTCACCGTCATCGGCCACGGCATCAGCGGAGCCCAACTCTGCGATGAATCGCGAGGGTGCTGCGGTGTCGCCATCACTGATCGACGTCACCACCAGTACCCGTCGAGCACGCGAACAGGCCAGGTGGAACAGTCGCCGCTCGGCGGCGAGAGTCTCCCGCGAACCCGGCGTCCCCATCAACCCATCAGTGGCGAGCTCAGCGGCGTCGAGCACAGCATTGCGGCTGGCTCGGGCGGGCCAGCGGCCTTCCTGGGCGCCGGTGACGACCACCACATCCCACTGCTGGCCACGGGCGCGGTGAGCGGTGAGGATCTGCACGCCCGTGCGCCGAAACTGCGATTCCCGCTGTCGGTCCGCAGGGATCTGTTGGCCATCCAACTCGGCCAAAAATGCTCTCACGCCGGGGATTCCGCCGCGCCGGTCGGCCTCGGCCGCAGCATCGAAGTAGGCGCACAATGCGTCCAACTCGGCGTCGGCCCTGCTGGCGCCGGTTGGATCCTGGGCAGCCTCCTGCGCCAATCGTGTGGGCCAGTCGGTACCGTGCCACAGCGTCCAGGACACCTCGTCGACGGGGGCGCCGCCGACCAGCAGTTCCCGTGCGGTGCGGATCAGTCCGCTCAGTGAACGCAAGGCTGTGGCTTCGGCGCTGGGGTCAGTGGCGGCCCATTCCGGATCGTTCAAGGCCTGTGCCAGTTGCTGCGCCAATGGCTGCGGCACCGAATCCACTCGTTCCCGCCACCGACGCACCAATGCACGCAGGCTCACCGCGTCGAAGCCTCCCAGCGGCGAGGTCAACAGGTGTTCGGCCTGTTCGGGCGTCGCGGCGCCGGACGCCGCGACTTCCAGCCCCACCAGCAGGGTGCGAACCGCTGGTGCTTGGGCCAGCGGAATCTCGTCGCCAGGGCGTTGGACCGGGATCCCAGCGCCGGAAAGGGCGGCCACGATCGGTTCGACATCCTCACCCCCGGAGCGGACCAGCACCGCCATCTGGGCATAGCCGATGCCTTGCTCGACCCGGGCGCGATGCAACTCGCTCAGGATCGCCGCGGCTTGATCGCTCTCATCGGTACAGGCGTGCACCCGAAGTAGCCCTGTCGGGCCCAGCGCCGATCCTGACACTGCCGGCCTTCCCGGTGGCCGAGGCAGTGCGTGGCGCAGGCCGCCGAGCGCATCGTCGAGGCGAGGCCCGTACCGATGGGTGCTCCGCAACTCGGCGACCACCCCCGGACGCCCGGGCTCCGCAAAGCGGTCGGCAAAATCAGGGATCGCGCGGGGATCAGCGCCACGAAATCCCGAGGCAATGCTGTCGGGGTCTGCGGTGGCCAAGACCGGCACCCCTGCGGACAGGACCCGCACCAACCCGAGTTGACTGGGATCCAGGTCGGCATAGTCGTCGACCAGCACCGATCCGATCTCGGCTCTCAACACCGACGACACCGCCGGATCATCCACGAGCAGCCGAACTCGATGGATCAGTTCGGCGTAGTCCAGGACATCTTCGGCGTCGAGCACGTCCAGGTATTCGGTGAAGAAGTCCCCCAGCGCCTGCCATTCCTCGCGCTGCGCGCTACCGCCGAAGGCGATCAGATCTTCGGGGTCCAAACCGAGCTGGCGGGTACGAGCCAGACAGGCGCGCACCTGTCGAGCGAAAGCGCGGGTGCCCACCGCCAACCGCAGGCGTTGCGGCCAGCCGTTCGGCCCCCGTCCGGCCAACAACTCCCGTACCCGGAATTCCTGCTCTGCGGCATTGAGCAGCCGCACCGCGGGCCGCTCGGAGAAGCGCTGCCACAGGGTGCGGGCGAGCGCGTGCACCGTCGTCACCGATACCGACCAGGTTCCGGCTCCCAGTTCTGCCGCGATCAGATTGCGCACCTGGCTGGCTGCCGCACGATCCGCAACCAGGACCAGTGGCGGACGACCGCCCGCGCGCACCGCAGCGACCGCAGCCCGCGCCAACACGGTGGTCTTGCCCGTGCCCGGTCTGCCGAGCAGCAGCATCGCCCCACGCCATTGGGCCAGGATCGCCGCCTGCTCGTCGGACAGCTGTGCCAATCCTTGAGCCTCGGACACCGATTCCTGCACAGGGCTATGCAATCACGCCGCACCGACACTGTGGTGCTGGAGTCAGGGATGCCCCGGGTCAGTCCCCCACACTGAGAGATGTAGCCCGAGGCACTGCGGAATTCTTGCGGCCGGACGGCTAGATTGGAGCCCGTCATCCGATCCGAGAGGTGCCACTGATGAGCACACCCCAACAGCCCGCGGGCCCGGCGGCAGCCCAGCTCGCTCCACCGGACATGCTGAACCTCACCGCACCGTCCGCGCCCGCGACCGTCACCGCGACGCAGGCACCGACGATGGCGCCTCAAGTCGAAGCGGCCCAGGTTCCCGTCCTCGACGCCAAGGTCGACGAATTCCTCGGTGCGCTGGCCACGGCTGAGACCGGATCTCCGACCTTCAGCGCCCAGGCCGACGCGGTTCGCTCGATGGGTGATGCCGACATCCGCAAGTCCGCCGAAACGTCCAACCGGCTGCTGCAGACCCCGGTGCGCGCCGTCGAGGCCGGTGGCTTGTCGAACACCTCGAATGTGTCCAAGACCCTGCTGGAGTTGCGGCGCACCGTTGAAGATCTCGATCCGGCCGCGGCAGGCAAGTCCAAGGGTTTCTTCGCCAAGCTGGGCATCGGCAAGCAGATGGGTGACTACTTCCGCAAATACCAGTCCTCTCAGACCCATCTCAACGGCATCCTGCACGCGCTGCGATCGGGCCAGGACGAGCTCACCAAGGACAACGCTGCGCTCAACATGGAGAAGCAGAATTTGTGGACCGTGATGGGCCGGATGAATCAGTACGTGTACATCGCCGAGCGGCTGGACGCCAAGCTGAGCGCTCAGATCGCCGAGATCGAACTCACCGATCCAGAAAAGGCGAAGACGCTCCGTCAGGATGTGCTGTTCTACGTCCGCCAAAAGCACCAGGATCTGCTCACCCAGCTTGCCGTCTCCATCCAGAGCTACCTGGCCATCGACATCATCATCAAGAACAATCTGGAGCTCATCAAGGGTGTTGACCGAGCCGCCACCACCACGGTGTCCGCGCTGCGGACGGCAGTCATCGTGGCGCAGGCGCTGGGCAATCAGAAGCTGGTGCTCGACCAGATCACCGCGTTGAACACCACCACCAGCGAGATGATCCAACGCACCTCGGAGATGCTCAAAGAGAACTCGGCCCAGATTCAGGAGCAAGCCGCCTCCTCCACCATCGGTTTGGAGCAACTGCAGGCCGCCTTCGCCAACATCTACACGACCATGGATTCCATCGACGAGTTCAAGCTGCGGGCGCTGGACACCATGTCGGCGACCATCGGAACCTTGGAGACCGAGGTGGCCAAGAGCAAGGAATACCTCGACCGGGTTTCCCAGCAGGACAGCCGGTCCGCTTCGATGCCTTCCTTGAGCATCGATCTCTGAAGTCGGTATGGGCATTTGGGATTGGTTGACCGGCGCTGAGGAAGATCCACCAGCGGCGGTCGAGGAGCTGTCCACCGCCCCGACCGAGCCCGATATCAGTGCAGCCTTGGACTCGGTGACCGCCTTGGTCTCCGATCCGGTCGTCCCCGGCCCCGTGCGAGCCCGGACGCTGCGAGTGATCGATACCGTCCGCAAAACATTGCCGCGGCTGGGGCTGCTGGGTCTGGGCAGCTATGACGCCTATTCCGTGGTCGCTACCGCCACCGACTACCTCCCCGAGGCCATCGGCGGCTATCTGCGGCTTCCTCGGGACTGGGCCGATTCCCGTCCCGTGGAGGGAGGCAAGACCGCCTTGCTGATCCTGGTGGACCAACTTGATCTACTCGCCGTGACGATGGACGCCATCTACGATGCCGCCAACACCACCGACGCCGCCGCCTTGATCACCCACGGCCGCTTCCTGCAAGAGAAATTCGGGCATCCACAAGCCCCTGAACTCAACTTGGGACCATCCTGATGAGCACTGCCGCATTGAAGAAGGCCCTCGCCGAACTGGATGCTGCCGCATCGGCTGCCGGAGTCGAGGTCGATACCGCCCGCGCCGAAGCGCGGGTGCTGTCGGCGGCCGTCGCCGAAGCCAACCGAGGCGCCTACCTGGATTGGTGCGCAGCCTGGGAGCGCCAGGCCTCGGCCCAGGAGTTCATGGACGCAGCGGTCGCCGGACGCCGCTATCGGCGCAGCGCAACCCCCTTGGCCAGTCAACTCGGCGCTACCCCATTCGGTGCGGCGTATTCCCATGCCTTGGCGCAGGTCTGCCAGGCGGCAGCGACGCTGGGGGAACCCTCCCCGGACGCCATTGGTGCGGCCACCATGGCAGCAGCCGCCCAACAGCCGACCGTCATCACGCCGACTGTGCGTCCAGCCCCGAGCACCGGCATGACCCCCGACACAGATCCGGCCCAGCAGGAATTCCTGCGGCAGGCGCCGACCATCCTCGGTGAGGTGCTCTCACGCATGTCGGGCGTACAGGATTCTGTCTGGGATCTCAGTCGGCTCGATCCCCACACGCCAGGAGCATTCGCCGGGCTGGGTCCGGCTCCGGTTTCGCAACCGGCTGCAGCGCGCGACGTCGAGCCGCCCGCCGCAGCCCCGGCGGTGACCGAACCGCAGCCTGAGGCTGCCGTCGAGACGACCGCCGAACCAGCCGAACCCGAGAAGACGGTTGAGGAATGGCTGGCCGAACTCGACGAGTTGACCGGGCTGACCAGTGTCAAGGCCGAGATCCACCGTCAGACGGCCATCCTGCGGGTCGATGCCCTGCGCATCAAAGCGGGTCTGAAGAGCCCGACGATCACCCGACATCTCGTTTTCGTCGGCAATCCGGGCACCGGCAAGACCACCGTGGCCCGCATGGTGGCGGGCATCTACAAGGCCATCGGGCTGCTCAGCAAAGGGCAACTGGTCGAGGTGGACCGATCCGAGTTGGTCGCGGGCTATCTCGGCCAGACCGCCATCAAGACTGCTGAGGTCGCCGCCAAGGCCTACGGCGGCGTGCTGTTCATCGACGAGGCGTACTCGCTCAATGGTGATCAATACGGCGAGGAGGCCATCAACACCCTGGTCAAGGAGATGGAGGATCACCGCGACGATCTGGTGGTGATCGTGGCCGGCTATCCGGCTCCCATGGCCGAGTTCATCGCCAACAACCCCGGCCTGGCTAGCCGCTTCCGCACCACCATCGAGTTCGAGGACTACACCGACGACGAACTGCGCGGTATCTTCACTTCGATGGCCACCAAGTCCGATTTCGACCTCGGCGAAGGGTGTCTGGAGGAGTTCAGCAACCAACTCGCCCAGCAGAGCCGCGATGAGAACTTCGGCAACGGGCGCTTCGCCCGCAACCTGTTGGAGGCCGCCGTTGGACGCCACGCGTGGCGGTTGCGCGACGTTGGCGAACCCACGGTGGATGAACTGCGCACCTTGCTGGCTGAGGATCTGATCGATCCCGATCCATCGCCACGGCTGCGGCCGCCGGCCAACGCGGTTCCCCAGGAGCCGGTCGAGTTCCCCGCCCTGCCCGCCCAGGAGACTCCGTGACGAACCTGGCCCAGCCACCGAACCGATCGGCCAAGCTCACCCACCTGATCGCACAGTCCGCAGCCCCCGATCTGGCCGAGATCGCCTTGCCGGCGACACCGAGCAGCCAAACGCCCCAGCTGCTGCGGCGCTACCAACTCCTGGCTGTGATCGCGCTGCTGGTCCTCGGATTGAGCGCCATCGCCGCCACCGTCCAGCTGCGGTCCGATCTCACCCAGGGCCCGGGCATCGTCGATCAGTACGCCCGCCTCGGCTCGGTGCATAGCGAACTGCTCAGCGCCGGCAATGCTGCCGCACGCAACCTGCTCGCGGCCTCGGCCACCGACCGCAAGGAGGTGAGCAGCCATCTCAGCGACGCTGATCGCCTGATCCTGCAGGCCACTGCAGAACGTCCTCAGGACGCCGATCAGTTGGCGGTGTTGAGCACCAACCTCATCGAATACGACCGACTGCTGTACACCGCCACCACCAGCGATGCCGCCACTGCCAAGGCGTCGTTGAGCCAGGCCGACCAGCTCTTGGACGACCAACTGGTACCGGCGATCAACGCCTTGCGTGCCCGCCTGGCTGCCGAGGCCGGCGCCGGTTCGTGGCCGGGCTGGGGGTGGCTGCTGGCCCTCACCGCGCTGGCCGCCCTCGCGCTGTTGGTCCCCACGTCGATCGGAACCGCTCGGATCACTCACCGCTACCTCAACCGTGGGCTGGTCGGAGCACTGCTCGCTGCGATCCTGCTCGCCGTGTTGGGTGCGGTGGCGATCACTCGTGCCGACAACGCCCTCAACCTCGACCAGTCAGTCGAGGTGAACACCACTGTTTCGATCGCCGCGGCGCGGTCGGGCCTCAACGCGGCCGATCGGCTCCAACTGCGCGGAGCCCTGGCTCGGCAATGGTCGAGTAGCAGCAGTGCGACGGTCACCACCACCAGCGGCCCCGCCCAGTCGACAGCAGACACCTATGCGGCGATGCGGGACGCCATCGTCGCCGTCCGCGAAGACCAGTCGAGGATCAACTCCCTGTTGGAACGCCACGACTGGACACCGGCGAGCAAGCAACTCACGGCAACC
>DMIX01000119.1:7136-11188 GCA_003451975.1 Propionibacteriaceae bacterium | reverse complement strand
CGACCGGAGTCACCCGACTCTCGATCTGGGCACCGTCCTTGACCAGTCTTGCCAGCCTCCCCCATGCCCCCGAGGTGTCCTCCCTCTGGGTCAACAACAACACCCCCGCGCTCGCAGACCTGACCGGCATCGCGAATCTGCCCGGGCTACGCACGGTCGCCCTGCCGTCCGCCTCCTACAGCGACCTCACTCCGCTGGCCGAGCTCTCAGCGTTGGAGGACCTGCAGGCGGAGAATGCCCAGATCCACGATGTGACTCCGCTGGCTTCGATGACCTCATTGACGTCTCTGGATCTCAGTGGCAATCAGATCACCGACCTCACTGGGCTGACCGGCCTGTCGAACCTCGCGACACTCGACCTTGCCGCAAACAGACTCAACAATCTGCGCGCCTTGGCCACGCTTCCAAAGCTCACCGCGCTCAACGTCTCCTACAATCAACTCACCACCTTGGGCGCAGCGGCCGGCCTGGCAAAGCTGACGTCTTTGGAAGCGCGCAACAACAAGCTGACCTCGATCGACGCGCTCGACGGTGCCCGCCTCACATCGGTAAACCTGGATAGCAACCTGCTGAAGAGCATCACGCCACTGTCAGGTATCGCCGCCGGAGCCACGGTCAGCCTTCGCCGGAACGCATTGCGCGACCTCAGCCCCCTGCCCGACACCGCGACGGTCAACGCCTACGGACAGCAATCAATGCACCCGGGGATGGCGACGGTCGGCAAGCCTTTCAACCTGGGATTGCGCGATGTCGACGGGACACCCATCTGCCCAGTCTTCGACCGCAAGGTCACGTGCACCAATGGTGCGGTGAACTATCCACTATCAGGCACCTATCAGGGCGAAGTCAGTACCACCGGCAGCAAGCTCAGCCTCAGCGTCACCCAATACGCCGGTCCCGACCGGGCGTTTGCCAAGACCTATGCCCCGTCTTTGTTCGGCCAGCCGACTGTCGGTCTGGACGTTGGCTCCTGGGTACGCAGTTGGTCACCGAAGGTGACCTTCACCTACCGGTGGTACCGCGATGGGAAAGCGATCGCCGGTGCTGCGGCGACCGACTTCTACTACAGGGCGGGCGTTGCAGATCTCGGACACAAGCTTTCGGTCTGCGTCATCGGTCGCTATGACGGTTTCACACCCACCAAACGCTGTTCGACGCGCACCAGCGCCGTCAAGAAGGGCTTCTTCACCCGCATTCCCCGTCCGAAGGTCACCCACAGTGAACCGGTGAGGGTCGGCACCTCACTGGCCGTCAAGACCGGACGCTGGGACGCCGGGGTGCGCCTGCACTACCAGTGGCTGCGCAACGGCCGGGTGATCAAGGGCGCAACGAAGGACACCTATCGAGTGCGGCGCGGTGATCGCCGGGATCTCATCACGGTGCGCGTCAGCGGGACGAAACGCGGCTACTACACCCAGCGTGTCATCGCAGCGTCCCACCGCGTCCGCTAGGCGGCCGGTGTCGGCGAGGCCGACGGCTCAGCGGTGACCGCCGTCGGCTCGGTGTCGACGACCAAGACCACGCCGTCGCCAACAGCCAGCCGTGTCCCTGCCGCAGGCTGCGTCCCGGCGACCACCAGCGTCGGGCTGGCGTTGTCGGGCACGCTGAAACCTGTGGTGGTCAGCAGCGTCCGAGCCGCCGCCACGCTCATTCCGGCGACTGGGGGCACCCGGTTGTAGCCGGTGGCGAGCGTCACATCCACAGAATCCCCCACGGCGACCGCGGTGCCGGACGCTGGTGATTGCGCCAATACCCGGCCGGCGGGCTCGGCGGAGTCTGTGATGCGCACTCGTCCGACCTCCAAACCGACGGCCCGGAGTGCCGCCTGCGCCGAGGCGAGGTCCCCATACAGGGCGGGGACCTGCACCTGGGCAGGGCTCGAGGTGGGCGTGTCCTTGCCGCTGGGGCTCACAGTCGGAGTCGGCGTGCTCGATGGTGTGGCACTTGCAGCCGTCGGCATCGGCATGGCTGCCAGTGAGCCCGAACCAGCCATTCCCAAACCGATCCACGCCACGACGGCAATAGCCAATGCCGCGATCAACACCGGTCCAATCAGGCGCGCCAGGCTAGACCCGGCTTCCGCACTCGGAGTGGACGGTGGTGCCAATGCCGCCGATGGCACCGGGGCGAGGGTCTGCCGGGTCGCCGGCGACGGGCGTTCCCACGACGCTTCCATCACGCGCGTCGGCCCATCCGTGGGACGCACCGTCACCGCAGCCAGCAGCGCCTGTCGAAACTCCTCGGCATTGGCGAAACGCCCCTCGGCAGTGGTGGCCAGGGCTTTCACCACGACCCGGTCGAGCCGCCGAGCCGACGGCAGCAACGCCGACGGCACTGGCGGCGGATCAGTCAGCCGGGCGCGGAGCGTCTCGGCCATCGTGGCACGATGAAATGGCGGCTGACCGGTCAACAGGAAGTGCAGCACCGCACCGGCCTGGTAGAGATCGCTCGCCGGTCCGACCGTGCCTCCGGATGCCTGCTCCGGTGAGAGATATGCCACGCTGCCGACAATGGTGGTGGCCGAGCGTTGGCCGGCGGTGAGCAGCACGTCGTCTCCGACCACAGTGCCGCCGGGAGCATCGGCCAGCCCGAAGTCAACCAGCCGGACTGCAGCGGCGGTGATCACCTGATCGGGTGCGACATCATGCAGGATCACATTGCCGGGCGCGACGTCGCGGTGTACCAGCCCGGCGTCGTGGGCTGCCTGCAGGCCGCGCAAGAGCCCATCCATGACCGCCGCTGCCTGATACGGGCCCAGTGGCCCGCGCTCGGCCACCCATTCGGCCAGGGTGGGTCCGTCAACCGCTTCCAAGGCGATCCAGGCCCTCGGCGTCGCACCGATATCGCGCAGGCCGCTGGCATATACCGCAGCAACATTGCGGTGGTTCACCTCGGCGAGACGTCCGGCTTCACGCAGAAAGGCCTCCCGGAGCGCCTGGTTCTCACTCAGGGCCGGGTGCAGCACCTTCAGCGCGACGACCCTCGGTCGGCCCTGCGCATCGAGCTGACCGAAATCCTCACAGCGGTAGACCGCCGCGGAGCCACCAGCACCGAGAAGCTCACCGATCTGGAACCGGCCACCGAACAGCGCCTGCTCCGGCCCGTCGGGCGAGCTGTTCATGACGCCACCGCGGCGTAGTCGTTGGCGAGTCTTCGCACGCGATCCACATAATCCGAGGAGTGGTTGTAGGCCCAGATCGCGCGTGTCCATCCCGAGGAGGTGTTCAATGCGCCACCAGCAGCGCACAGGTAGTCGGCCGCGGTCAGCGTCGCATCGTCGATCTGATCCGGATCAGCCACGCCATCACCGCTGCCATCGCGTCCCCAGGTGCGCCAGGTCGACGGCAGGAACTGCATGGGCCCGACCGCGCGATCCCACCGGGTGTCGCCGTCGAGGCTGCCCTGGTCACTGTCGGTGACCCGCGCAGTGTGACTGCCGTCGAGCCGAGGCCCGCGGATCGCCGGCTCGGCCCGGCCCGCGGCGTCCAGCACCGCGCCGTCATGACTGCCGTGGCCGGATTCCACCGCCCCGATCGCAGCCAGGGTGTTCCACCCGATTCGGCACGACGGCTTCTGGGTTCGCAGCGCCAGATCGGCAGCCGCGTAGGCCAGCACAGCCCGTTGAGGAATGCCGGTCAGGCCCGCGACGCGCTGAGCCCAGGCAGGCGACACCTGCGCCACGTCGGCTCGGCTGGGCTCGGCATCAGCCTCGGCGGACGACGACGCCGCCATCGACGGCTCCACGACGACGCCGGCTTCCGAGGCAGGCCCGGACGCGACGATCGCCGCGGTCCGCGACAGGTTGACCCCCGCGAGCAACGCGACCACGATGACCGCAGCCCCCGCAACGGTCACCACCGGGCGCCACCAGCCGGCGCGCCGCTCAGCCGAATCGTCCATTGACGTAGTCGAAGGTTCGTTCGTCGACCGGATCGGTGAACATCGCCTCGGTGTCGCCGTGTTCGACGATGACGCCCGGGGCGCCCTGCGCAGCCAGGAAGAAGGCGCACTTCTGCGATACCCGCTGAGCCTGTTGCATGTTGTGGGTGACG
>DMIX01000119.1:0-7005 GCA_003451975.1 Propionibacteriaceae bacterium | reverse complement strand
CACAGCCGCTGCTGCTGACCACCGGAGAGGCCCCCGCCGGGCTGCCGGAGCCGGTCGCGGACCTCTTTCCACAACCCCGCCGAGGTCAACGAGCGCTGCACGATCTCGTCCTTCTCGTCGCGCCCGGCCCGGCGTCCGGTGAGCTTCAGACCGGCGATGACGTTGTCGTAGATGCTCATCGCCGGGAACGGGTTCGGCTTCTGGAAGACCATGCCGATGTCTTTGCGGGCGTCGGTGAGTTTGCGATCTCGGTCATAGATGTCATCGCCGTCCAGGAGCACCTCCCCGGCCATGCTGGCCGAAGGGATCAATTCGTGCATCCGGTTGAGGATCCGCAAGAAAGTCGACTTTCCGCACCCCGAGGGGCCGATGAGTGCGGTGACCTCTCCGGCCGGCATGACCAAGGAGACCCGATCCAAGACCTTGTGGGACCCGAACCAGGCCGACACCGAGCGGGCGTCGATGCTGGACAGTTGACGCACGTCCGCAGTCGGGATCGACGCCTGGCGGGGAGCCGTCTCGGTCACCGCCGAGGCCTCGTCGGGCTCGACCAGACGTCGGAGCGATTCCCGCAGCGGAGCGGAGTTGGTCATCAATGGATCCTTATCAGGGGCGGAATCGTTGGGTAGGGGCAGGCTCATAACAGGTTCGGCAAGGTGTCGACGATCAAAGTGGTGGCGATGACGCCGGCAGCGAGCAGCACTGGCGCCCCGATCAGCCAGGCCCAACGCCAACCCCAGCGTCGCCACAGCCACGCCGTCGCGCCGATGAGGGCAGTCAACGCCACGGTCGCGGCGATCGCCAGCGGCCAGCCGGACGCATCACTACCCAGGGCACGTTCTTCACTCGGCAGCGCCGGGTAAGTCAACACCCGGGCCGAAGCCGGCTGCACGGTCGTGGATTGGGTGGCGTCGATGTACAGCACACCGGTGGGGAACAGCGGCGGCCCGTCGGCGGTGATGAGTTCGAGGCGGCCTTCGCCAGCAGCGCCGTCGGCCGGTAGCGGATCACCGGCGCGGCGCAGCCCGAAGACGGTGTAGCCGGCCACCCCTTGCCCGGTGGTCACCGTCAGGGGGTCGCCGGGCTGAAGCCGGCCCAGATTCGCGAACGGCCCGCCGTAGCTGGTCTGACGCCCCATGATTACCGAGGTCCCCGCCTGCCCGGGCATCACAGTGTCGCGCCGGTGACCGGGGCCTGAGCGCAGCACGGCCGCGGTGGTTCCTTCCCGGATGACCTCCGAGAGGCCCAGCCGCGGAATCTGCAGCAAGGCCACCGGCGTGCCCGCCTCGACCAGGTCGTCGTTGACATCCAACTGCCCGACCGGCGTTTCTCCCTTGGCCAGTGACGAGCGCAGCTCGTCGTAGCCGTCGACCAGGTCGCGTTGATGCTGCAGGCCGGAGAACACCACCGCCTGAGCGATGAAACCCAGCAGCAGCACCGAAAGCGCAGTGATCGCCACCCCGGCTGCCCACCGGGCGTCCCGGGGTGCGAGCGGACGCGGTGGCTTGGGTTTGGGATAGCGGACTCGGCGCCACCAGGCCAACAGGCGGGCTCGCACCGTGATGCGCACCGCTTTGGTCTGCTCATCGTCGTGCACCGGTGGCAGAGCGGTAAGAGTTCCGGTCACGATTCCTCCTGTCCGTGGCGCTGCCAGAGCTGGACGGCGAGCCACCCCACCGATGTGAGCACGCCGAGGCTCGCCGCGAGTGCGGCCCAGCCGACCCAGGAGGGGTAGGCAGTGCCCGGCCAGGTGCCGGCGCCGACCCGTCCGACGAGGAGCCGTCCCACGGCCACTCGGTTTGCGCACCAGCCGGTGAACTGCACGGTGTGCCAGCCGGCGAGCGCGGAATCGGGGACGGTGAGGTCGACGCGGATCCGGCCCTTGCGGTCGGCGATCACCGTCTTCGGTGCGCCGCCGGTGCCATAGAGCACGACTTGAACCTTCTCCTTGGCGTCGAATCCATCGGCGCGGGCCTGGGTTCGACCGCCGACAGCGACGACCGGCTCGGCGAAGGTGATCGGAGCACCGGTGCTGGTCGGCTGGGGTTGAAGCTGTGGTTTCGCACTGCAGTGAGTGCTGGCGCTGGCGGCGTCACTGGCCGGTTCGGCGGGCTGGCGAGGGCCGTCGGCCATGGCGGAGGTCGCCAGGGTGGCTGCCAGCAGCAGCGCAGCAACGGCCACCGCGATCGCGGTGGCCACCGTCGAACCGATCCGTCGGCTCGACGTCAGCAGGACCTGCAAACTCATCAGGTCGAATCACCTCCAGCCCGGTGGCCGCCCCCACGTCAGGGGACGGCCACCGGTTGTTCAATCAGGAATCACTTGACCTTGAGCGTCAGCGTGCGCGAGGAGCTCGCCACACCGGTGCTGCCGGAGTAGGTGATCTTCATCTTGTGCTTGCCCTTGGACAGCTTCTTGGTCAGCTTGACGGTGACGATGCCCTTCTTGGAGGTGGTCACCTTGGCGGTGCCGACCTTCTTCTTGCCGTCGTACACGCGGACGGTCCCGGTCGGGGCGGCCACACCGGAAGCCTTGATGGTGATCTTCACCTTGCCCTTCTTGGCGTGCTTCTTGGCGTTCTTGTCGAAGCTGGCCTTGACCGAGGAGCTGATCTTGGCGACCGCAACCTTGGCGGTGGTGGCCGAGGCGCTGGCAGAGCCGGCCGTGGCAGTCACCTCAACCGAGACCGAGGTACCGGCATCAGCGGGCGTCAGCTTGTAGGTGGCAGTGGTGGCGCCACTGATCGCCGCGCCGTTACGCATCCACTTGTAGCTGTACGCCGGCTTGGTGACGGTGCCGGTCCAGGTGCCCGAGAAAGCGGTCAGCGTAGCCCCAACCTTGGCCGAACCCGTGATCTTGGGAGCTGCGGTCGCGGTGAGCATCGGCGTGGAACCGTCTAAGGCGAAGCCGGCCTTGTCGGTGGTGGTGCCACAGCCAGAGCCGAGGTCACCGAAGCCGTAGTTGTGAATCACCTCCACCTGCGAGCACACCGCGGAGGTCTCGCCGACGAAGGTGGACTGCAGCAGCTTGTCGGCGTCACTGGTGCCACTCAACCGGTCGGTGGACACCACGTTGTACACCTTGCGCGTCACCGTGAACGCGGTGTTCAGGGTGCCATCGCCCAGCACCGGATCGGAGCCGCCGATCTTGCCCAGGGTCACCTTGTTGGTGTCCACGGTGTTGGTGACGACACCCTTGGTCTGGGCGATGTAGGCCGCAACCGAGAACGGTGCGATCTCGCCGACCGCATCGATCGTGGTGCCTTCGTTCTCCTGGAAGGTGGTACTGATCCACGCGACCTGAGCCTCATTCAGCCCCAGGGTCTTCAGGAAGAAGGAGCGGCTGCCCGAACCCGTCTGCGGCAGCAGCGGGACGTAGTTGTGGCTCAACCCGTCGGTACCGGTGTAGCTGGTCGTGGTGCCGTCGAAGATGGCGGTCAACTGAGTCACGGTCAGATCCGAGGGCACCGCAGCTGCCGAGTCGGTGTCGGAGTAGGCGTAGCTCAGCGCATCCTTGGCGAAGGGGATGAAGGTGAGATCGGTACCGGCAGCCGAGGGTCCGCTCGACGAACGCGAGTAGTCCAACTGGCCGGTGATGTCGACGCCGTTCGCCGCCGGGTAGGTCAAGCCCTTGATGGATGAGGTGAGCGCCTTCTGTCCGGAGCCCGATCCGTTCGGGCGAGTGAAGGGCAGGCCGTCCGCACGGGTCTGGATGAGGTCGCCGGGCAGACCGGTGGCCGGATTGACGGCATCGTAGGAGCCGAGAATCTTGTTGCCCGAGCCGTCCTTGATGGCGTCAGCCATCCCATTCATTACCGACTGGGTGGTGTCGCTGCCGACACCGACCAGGGGCCGGTAAGTGGGCGTGCCCGAAGGGTCGGCGTAGGCGGGTGCCACACCGAAGGCCACCGTGCACGCCAGCGCACCGGTGAGCACGCTGAGAGCCAGCTTGTTGGCTTTCATTCGAATCTCCCTTAGAGTTTCAGTTTCGGACAACCTTCTGGCTGCCTCGAACTCCCCCATCTCGGTTATTGCTTTCCACGGCTATCGGGATGGGGGTTCTTCCGTTCCACGGCTGGTGCCGAAGCGGGAAGTTGTAGGGGCTGCGACGGCTCATGGTCCGAGTCGCCTTCGTCGCAGCAGGAAGGGACCGGCTGCCAGGCCGATCACCGAGGCCACCAGTACTCCGCCGTAGATGGCCGTTGGTGGGCCATCGGTCGTGGAATCGGGCGTCGGAGCCGGCGTCGGCGACGGAAAGTCCACCGGCGTGAGGCCACTACCCGCGCTGGGCTGCGACGCGGGCGCGGCTGCTGACGACGTCCCAGCAGGTTGGTTCGACGAACTGGCCGAGGGCGTCGGCGAGGACGTGGCCGGAGTCGACTTCCGAAGGCTGTCAGCGGCTTTGCCCGCCTGGGAGCGTAGCGCCGCCGACAGCGGTGCATAGCCCTCGGGAAGCTCACCGATGGCCGTCCCGACGCTCTGACCTTGGGCGCTGGTGGCGGTGTCGATCAAGTCGGCGTAGGCCCGCCGCTGCGCCGCCGGGATCGAGGCATCGACAGCGAGATAGACGATGCCCGTCAGGGGGTAGGCCGTGGCTGGCAGGGCATCAGCATCGGGGACCATCGAGAAGCCGGTCACCGTGCTGGCGGTGCGGGCTGCGACAGCCGTCGACATGGTCTTGGTCGAGGCCGACACGAAGGTTTTGGGCTGATTGGGAACCTGCAAGGCAGCCATCGGCAGCCCCAGCCGTTCTGCCTCGGCATAGCTGGTGACCCCATTGATGAAGGCGTTGGTCCAGCGCAGCTGGCCATCGCTGCTGTAGGTGCCCCCGTTGGGCAGATTCGAGTTGGGATTCCACGTGGTCTTGGAGCCGGTGTTCACCTTGAATACCCGGTTCGCTGCTGCGGCGAAGCTTGCCGCATAGGGAACCGCCTGCGACATGTCATAGCGCGGCTGGCTCTCGGTGGTGAGCATCCGGGGCATGAGGGTCTGATCCGACTGCCCCAGGGTGTCGATGTCGGCGTCGCACAGGCACAGTGAGTTCCCGGCGCTGTCGGCAAGCCCTACCTTCGTCCACAGGTAGGCGCCATCGGAGTCGGTCTTGGGGACCAGCGTGGAGACTTTCGTGCCGGTGGTGTTGGGCAGGCTCTTCTCCACCATCGTGGGCACCACGCCCGCATAGCTCTTCGGCAAGTAGTAGGGGTTGATCGTCATGCCCGCGTTCTCGCTGTCGCCCTCGCGAACATTGTCGGCCTGGCCGGCCAGGAACGCCCGAGCCTTGTCGTCGGCTTGCAGGTAGTTCCACAACGCGGCGACGGCATCCGAGCCGTTGGGCCCGACCAACACCAGGCTTCCATTGCCGGTGAGGTTCACGTCCGGGTTCAGCTCAGTGAATTCCGGGTCCAGACGCAGCGCTCGCACCGGGCTTTGCCAGGCGCTGGCAGGGAGCTTCCAGGTGCTGTCCGGCACGGTGTGGAGGACGCCCAATCCCCCGACGCCCGTCGTCAAACCCAATCCGCTGCTCCAGGCGTAGGAGTTGGTGACCAGTTTCGCGATCAGCCGGGGCGTCAGCTTGAGGTTGGTGTAGCTGGCGCCGTCGTTGTTGGCCACATAGGCGATCCCGATCGACGCCACCGCCATTGGTGCATAGACGACCTTGGTTGCGGCCAGCGCCGAATCGGTGACCGAATCACTCACATACTTGGCCGTGATGGGCCGCATAGTGAAGACGGCGGACGCCTGCCCGCTCACCAACTGCTCCCGAGCGAGGGCGTCGGCAGAACTCGTGAAGGTGAAGGCCTGGGAAGTCGCACGACACAGTTCTCGCTGCCAGGAGCTGATGGCGTTCTGCGCCAACTCCGATCCGCCCACGGGGATCTCACTACCCCCGGTGGCGCAGGCATCGGTGGTCGGACGGAAGGTGAGCGGAACCACCACCCGGTTTCCCCAGTAATCGCAGTTCGGGTTCACCGGCGACCCTTGCTGGGCAGCCGGATAATCCTTCAGGTTCGTGGTGCAGTAGTCGCGGGAGGTCGAGTTGTGTTCGCCGCGCGGAACCACGACGAGCCAGCACTGGTCGCTGGTCGCGGTGGCGGTGCCGCCGCAGCCCAGGTAGGGCTGCGATGCCGACGACTGCGTTTCGAATTCGAAGGTGACACTGCCGTTGGATTCCACCGGCATGGTGCGCTCGTTGGTGGTGGTGGCGTTGAAGACATCCAGGATGGGTGCATCCTGACTGACCGAGTCAGTGGCGCCGCTGGAGTAGATCGTGCCGTCCACCGCACGGAACGGCACGTCGAGTTCGCCGGGGTGCTTGAAGTAGGAACTGGTGAAGGTGGTGCCGCGGCCGTTCGCATTACCGACGCCGGTCTCTTCACCGATGAGCACGCTGGGCGCACTCTTAGCGTCGTACTCGAAAGCGCCCCACTCGCAGTTCTTGTAGAAGTCAGCGGCCTGCGGGTCACCCCAGCACTGCATCGCCTGCAGGAAGTTCGAGCCGAACTCGTACCGGGTGCCCCCCGTCGATTCGACGATGGCTGTTGCACCCGGCATTCCGGTGACCTTCACCGTGACGGTCTGGTCGATCAGGTCTTTGGTCTGATCCACGCTGACCGTCAGGTTCTTGAAGTCTTGATAGTGCTTGCTGGTGGCATCTCGCGCGGGTTGATATGCCGCCGCCCGACTGGTGTCGGCGTTCCACGCCACCGAGAGCGCCGAATCGCTGGTCGAGGTCGCTCGCGCCACGGTGACACTGAACCCGGCGCCGCTTGCCACAACCATCGCGCTGGCGGCCATCGCACTGATCAAGGCCCACGCGGCCCGCCTTGTGTTCATGGCGTTTTCCTTCCGCGTGGTCTTCGCGATCGGCGACGCACGAGCATCGGCGGCAGCAATACCGCAACCGCCACCAGCAGCCCCGCCGACACCCTGTCTCTTATACACATCTGACGCTGCCTACGAATAGAGAGGTGTAGAGCTCGGTGGTCGCCGTATCATTAAAAAAAAA
>DMIX01000418.1 GCA_003451975.1 Propionibacteriaceae bacterium | reverse complement strand
GTAACGAAGCGATCGGTGCGTCTGTCTGGATCCCGGCGAACTGTTGGATTCCCGCGTTGGCGGTGCTGCCCTCGACTCCGACGCCAAGCATCAGCAATACCCACGGCAAGAACAAGATGCCGATCCCGATATGCGCTCCGAGCCAGGCACGGAATCCCCGCCTGTGTTTCGACCAGAACCACAAGAAATACAATCCTTCAACGACCAGGATCCACAGACTGAGGAAATGTGTGTAGAGCATCGCAGCAGATGCGACGGAAAACCAGGCCCATTGTCTCACGCCAGCATGTCCCTGCTCTGTCAAAGACAGGACGACCCTGACGAACGTGTAGACGGACAACAGTGTGGTCAGAACCAACCAGGAATAAGCGCGTGTCTCCTGTGAGAAATAGACCATGAATGGGGAGAGTGCCATGACCAACGCGGCCCATAGACCCGCTCGACGGTCCACGCATAGCCGTCCCACTTGATAGGTCAGCGGTATCGCCAATACCCCCGCCAGGAGCGATGCGAATCGGACTGAGAACTCGCTCCATCCCACGGCCAGCATCAGGACTGCAAGGACATAGTGATGCAGCGGAGGGAACGTGTCCCTGACCGCTGCCAATGCCACGTTCCAGATATCGCTGGAAACGATCAACACGGAAAAAGCCTCGTCGTCCCACAAAGGCCGGTAGTCCAGGTGATACACACGCAAGGCAAAGCCAAGTAGGGTGACCAGCCATAACACGGTGCTTTTGTCGTGCAACTTGCGCCAGAAGCAGCTGAAAGGCACGTTCAGTTTCGAGAAAGCCGTCAATCGTATCATTGGATTGTGCCCTGCCGGACGCTCACTGTCGTCAAACGGGCGTGATCTTCGCCGCTGGGCGCGATGGGCAGCCTTGTACCGCTGATCGCATCGTACAGACCAATTATCAACGTGTACTCGCCCGTGGGCAAGTCAGGACTCAGGGCCAGCTCGTGCGGGTCTCCAACCACCTCATTCTCGACCCAGCCCGTCGTCGGTAGCGTGCCCTGGCCGGGTATGCTGTCCTGTTGTGCGCGAATCTGTCCCCTGCTATCGACCAGATGCACAAAAACCTTATAGGAAATGTCCGTGACTGCCAGCGATTGCCAGTAGAGCGTCAAAGGTAGATGGTCTCCAGGTTGCAGGTTTTCAGATGTCGTGTCATAACCCAGCAGACGTACTCGATCGGAGAAATTGATGTCTTCTGCAAACAGGGTAACCGGCAGATCGAAGCGGTGTGGACGGTCCGTCACCTGGACCGTCGCCAACTCCAGAGCGTCTCCTGCGAGCAACCAGCCCTTTCGTACGCCGAGAGGTTCACCACCCGGCGTTACCCATGCCAGGCGCAGAGCGTATCGTCCGTCCCGCAAACCGGGAGGTGCGGAGAAGGTCAGCCAATCACGTACCAGGTCGCCGGTTCTCCAGGTCGATGTGGGAACCGTAGGCTGCAACCGCGTTTCTCGTTGCGGATGTCCGGATTCGTTTACCCACTGCACGAGAAGCGAATTGTCTTCGCCTGGCGACTGCGTGGCCTTCCACAGGACCTCCAGAGTAAGCTGCTGGCCGGTCTGCACTTCGACCGGTCGAACGGTGTAGCCCAACATCTCGACCTGCCCGCCGAACACGGCAGTCGACGTACGCTCCAACCCGGCTGTGTCCGGCGTGACTTGTTGTGGGCGGGTCACTTCGACGTGTTCGAGCTGGAAGACCTCGCTGGCTCCACTGAGCCAAAGCGCTTCACCCGTGTCCGGATGGTGGACCACCATCTGTACTGCGTATCGTCCGGGCGGTGTTCCCACTGGCACAGGCAGGTCATACACTCCCAACATGAAGCGGTCCGCCGGGACCGCCGGCTCGGGATACCACGCACTGACCAGGCGGTCCTCTACGATGGACACCCACTGCCCGCCGGGGGCAATCAATCTCAGTGACACCAGGTAATCGCTAGGCAGATAATCACGGGTCTGCCAGTACAAACGGACGGGAACCACTGTGCCCGCCGGGATCGTCTCCGCTAAGTCATATCCGAGCAGGGCCAGGTTTCCCCCCATAACCGCATCACTGGTGTGTTGAGGCGCGATCTCACCCTGCTCGTTCGGCGCGTTGTGCAGCGCGATTTTCACCAGAACCCCCCACGGTGTCAACCGGTAGCGCTCCCACGCCTTGGGCAGCCAGCCTTCGAGTGGGCCGGCCAGGTACAGTGTGTGTCCGGTCTCCAGCCACGCATCGACCGTTTCTTCGCTGGGCGGGAAGATGCCGAACAGATCGCGACGTTGCCCTTCCACGTTTTGGAGATACCACAGAGAGGTCAGGATGCCGGAATGCCCCAGGATGCCCGCCTTCTCTTCGAGGGGATGGGTGAGAATCCGCGACCAGTAGTCGCGGATGGCGTGGTCGTTGCTGCGATCCATCCTCGTGTAACGCGCGGCTGCCCCACCAACGATCGTGAGGGCCAGGACTGCAACGATGGTGACCTGCAGCACGGCCTTCAGGACACACCCGTCGCGTCGCGTAAACGACTCGACCCCGCCGAGAATCCCCGCAATCGCGGACACGATGCCTGCGGTGAACATGAGGTTGGAGGGCAGTAGGAAAGCCAATTGCATGCCATGCCCATATTGCACGACGAAGGGCGGAAACGCCAGGAAACCGAGAACGATCGGTATCCCGTACCTNNTACCGTACCTGGGGCGTCTGGTCGTGAGTCGGATCAAGCCGGCAAGACCGAGGGCGATGTAGAACCACAGGAACTCGCGGTTGAGCAGTCCCCCGTAGACCGTCACCAGTTGTTGGGGGACCTGGTCCCAGCTGGAAACCAGCGATCTCGTCTCGTGTGGGGCCAGGACCAGGTTAGCGAAACCGGTCAGCGATGGCTCGTATTCGCTGGAGATCAGACCGCGCGAGACGGCAACTGGCCAGGGCAGGCCGGGCTCGCTCCCCTGCGACATCCACAGGGCGTTGCCGCGCAATGGGATGTACAGATAAAGCAACATGGGCAGCAGGGCACACAGCACCAACATGCCGATGCGGCGCGGGCTGCGCAGGATACGCGCATCGGTCAGCAGGATGAAGGCGGCGAACGCCGGCACGAACAACACCATCGTGCTGTGGTTGGTGAGGCTCAGTCCGTACGCCAGCGCGAACCAGCGTAGCGTGCTTTCTTTATGCGTCCTTGCCCATGAGAACAACAGCAGAAAGCATGCGCTGACGAAAACCAGGTTCAGCGCGTACGATTTGATGCTAATGCTCCACCACCAGGTGCTCGGCAGCGTTGCGAACAGCAGCGCTCCCAGCGCCGCGGCCAGGCGATTGCCCGCCGCCTTGCGGAGAAACAGATAGCTCAGTGCGGTACTCAGGGCGCCGAAGGTGACGGACATCAGGCTGATGCGGTATGCAACTGATCCGATCGGGACGAGCAGTTCCCACAGCTTGCCCACCACGGTAAGACCGGGGTAGCCGGTTGGGTACGAGATGCCGAGGACGTGGCAGACATATTGCCACCGGCCGGAATCGCCATCCAGCAAGGAGGGAGGCATGGTCCTGGCGTAGAGGATGAGTATCCCGATGGCAATCGCCAGTGCGATGCCGGCGTCGAGACGCCGCATCCCTCCATTTCGGTACACTGTGGTTGCCTGGCTAACGGTTGCTGATTTCAATTTCCTGATCCAGTACGACATGATTCTCCGGTGCGATATTCGGCTCGCCCGTCACCGGGAGACGAGCCATCGTTGCGGGATCGTAAAATCCCACGATCAGATGATAGTGCCCTGCCCGGGTATCTTCACCGACGACCAGATGATGTCCGTCGGTGATGTATTCGCCGGGCAGCCAGTTGTCCGTCGGGAATCGCCCTTCACCGGGAACTGTGTCCTGTTGCGCGACGACCTGGCCTTCGGCGGAGAGCAACTGCACGAACACCTTATAGGAGGACTCCCATCGCACTGTGGCCTTCCAGTACAGGATCACTTCGAGCGTGTCGCCCGGGTGGACGCGTGCGTTTCGTAGTGTGTATCCGGCCAATTCGGCTTTGCCAGCGAATGACGCCTGCGTCGCGTGCGCCATCTCAGGCGGCGTGTATCGACGGCGTACCGTCTCGGGATAGTGCAGCTCCCAGCTTCTCCGGACGGTCATCAACTGCAACAACGTCCCATCGTCGATGACCGGTGTGACCCAGGCGGAGTCCTGTGTACGGACCGGCAGGCGTGCCCCGACGTCCCACGTATCGTTGCTCTCCGACACACCCAGCGCGATAGCGTATGTATCCTTGTCCCCCGTCCACCACGGGAGCGTATTGGCGATGACCTCGATGGTTTCGCCCTGCTCCCAGCGACTCGTTGGATACCATACCAGCGCCGGCTGTGGCCGGTCGGTGCCTCCGACGACATTGCCCTCCGCATCGATCAAATAGAGCGTGATCGCATAATCTTTGGCTGTTGGCCGCAACGCCTCGAAATACAACCTGAACCGGACCTCCTCCTCCCGTTCATAGAGTGGGGTGAATCCCAGAAACCGGATGGCGTCACCGAAATCGACTGTCATGGCATACCGCGGCGTAGCCTCGTCCACTCTGACGAAGGAGTAGAACTCATCTGGCAATGGCCGCAGCGGTGCTCCCTTCTGGAGCACCAGATAGCCGTCCTCTGCCAGTACCCAGCCGAAGGACGCCTCCTGTCCCACGTCGCGCTTCAAGCCTTCCTGTGCGCCATCGCGGTTCCAGAAGGACGGGTCGGAAACATCCAGCACGACGTATTCCTTGTCGCGTGGGTCGGGCCACAGGTAAGCCCTTTCCCGCTGGCTCAGGTGAGGGAACAGGTTGGCCTGAGCGGAGATTACCGCATCCGCCGGGATACTGGCGACGACACGATCGATCAGCTGGTGATGGGCCGACACCTCGGGCCACGAGAAGGCACGGGCCAACGGTGTGAAGCCGCGATGGTAATGATACCACAGCGTGCAGGTCACAACCAGGATCGCCAATACCTGTACTGCGCTGGCACGTCTGCGCGCGTCCCTGGCTGCGAGCGTGCGGCTGAGCCAATCTACGCCGTAGATGCCGGCGGTGACGATCACCGGGATTAGTGGGGCAGCATAGTGATACCGTTCCATACGGTGCATCAGCGGGTTGTTGCTCAGCAGGTCGATACCTAGCGAGGGCCCCGCTAGTAGCCAGAATGGGAACCCGAGTAGCGGCAGGCCGGCGTATGGGATGAGCAGTGCCCCCAATGCACGCAGGTTCTCGGGCGATAGCACGTATGTCAGAAACAACTGTGGCTGGGTCAGCAGGTTCCACGCGATGGTCGCGGGGTTGTCGCCCAAACCAGCGTAGAACGCGAGAAATGGTGATCCGCTCGGGCGGAAGTGCGGAATGATGGCGTAGACCGCGGTGCAGAACCAGATCCCTCCGGCGATGCTGGTCAGGATTCCGGCGAGCCAGTGCTTGCGGATCAGCGCCAGGTAGGCGCCGAGCAGAATGACGATGAGTGAGATGTCCTCTTTGCACGACAGAGCGAGCAGGACGAACACGCCGTACAGCACCCAGCTCCCGGTGAGGCCCTTGCGGGGCGGTGCACCGGTCTCCGCCGGCCACGTCACCTGGTCCATGAAGTAAAACGCTGTGAGCAGAAATGCCGGCGCAAAGGCCACGGCGTGGAATTCGAACAGGTTCGTCGCTTGAAGCGCCGGCGACATGAGGTAGGCGGATGGAAACGCCAGCGCACTCCACGGAGTCCCGAGCCGCCTTCTTGCGATGGCATACAAGGGTACGGCGCCCAGTGCAAGAGCGAGCGTCTGCAAGACCAGCAATACCTTGGGACTCGGGTAGACCAGGTACGACAGGGCGATTCCGAACAACACAGGCTCTACGTGCATCCCCATGCGATGTTCGCCAACCGCGGGTTGCGTTGTGAAATGGAGCGGCCTACCGTGGACCGTGTTCCACAGGGTTTGATCCACATTACCCAGGTCGAACACGTGCGTCAGCAGCGCATCGTGCTGGCGGACCGTCATGATGGAGAAGAAGGCGACGTAGCCCGCGATCATGGCGATCAATACGATGGTCGGGATATCGGTTTGTCTGTGACCGTCTTGCGTGTTGCTCAAACTCAACCCTTCCTGTTTTCTATCGCGCCGATTCGACAGGGGCGGCACACGGGCTGATGGATACACCGGTCAAGTGCAGGCTGTTGCCCTGCCGGTTTCCCGCATCATCGACCACATCCAATCGGGTGCCACGGTTCGGTTCGTAGACGCCGATGGAAAGAGCATGCGTACCCACTGATATGTCGTCAGGCAGCACGATGACGTGGCGATCTGCGACAATCTCGCCGGCCTTCCAGTTAGTCGTGGGCCAGGCAGAGCACCCTGGCACATCGTCCGCCTGAGCCCAGAGCCGGCCACTCTCCAGATGCGAAAAAACCTTGTAGCTTTCCTGGATCGGCGGACCGTGTCGTTGCCAATAGAGCGTCAACAACAGTTGCCCTTCCGGACAGCTTCGGCTGGTGTCCAGATCATAGCCGATCAGATCGATTATATCCCCGAAATTCGCGGGGCGAGGTGTCGACACAAACTGCCCCATTACACTCCACTGGTCCCAGGGATGGTGCGCTGCGTCGAAATCCGGCGCATACTGTTCGACTGCGTATTCGGCGATCGCTTGCGAGGATGCGTCCCGCTCGAAGATGCGGATGCCGGGACGTCCTTCGACGGTCACCACACCGGTTTCTGCGAATTCGTCGCGCAAGCGGGCTGGATCGATCTCCCGCCCTGGATCTTGCGCGCTTTCGGCCAAAAAGTAGTACCTGGGAGAAGGATTGCAGTAGTGCCGTGGCGCGTCCGGTACGTACCACGCCGTGATCTCTCCCCCTTCGTTGCTGTCGTATTCGCCGGCGAGAGTGCCTTGAGTGTACAGCGTGCCAATCGTCTTCCAGCCGGCGCGGTGCGGGAAGCCGAAGTAGTCACGCTCGGGCAACTCGTCGTACGCTGTCCAATAGAGCGGGCTCTTGGCGTCCGGATACACAGCACGATATTCCGGGTAGACGCGCACGAATACTATGAATAGATAGTACCCGAACAGAACGGTCATGCCCAGCGCGAAAACCGCGCCTGTGGCAATCCGGATCGACCGGCGAATCCGGAGACTCCCCAACCAGCGTCTCACCGTGTCCAGGCCGAATGCGCTCAAAAAGATCAATCCCGGAAACATTGTCCAGAAATGCGTGCCCGGACGTTCGACGAGAAAGAAATCGTAGACCAGAAACGGCACGGCGAACCAAACCAACGCGAGCCGGGGTCCGTTGGGATCGATATCCGGCGCGGTCGCGGTCACCGCGGATGGACGCAATGCCAGGTACGCCAGCGCGATCGCAACGCAAAACGGCACGAAGGTGAGTTGGTAGTCGCCGGCCGCCCATATCTCCGGAAAGGCCGTCCCGCAGCCGGTTCCGATTGCTGCTACCCCGAGCGCAAATCGCAGCGCGAGCGGGCACGCACGCAGCCGCCCCGCAACCGCCACAACCGCAGCCAGGACCAGGAACACGACGTAATACGTCGAATTGTAGGTCGTGCTACTCCAGAACCACAGCGGCAGGTTATTGTAGAACGGTTTTCCTCCGGAACGAAACGCGAGGTAATCGGAAGTCTGCGCCAGATAGGATGGCTGCAGAAACGGGACGTAGAACAAGGCGGCCAACCCGCCGCCGACCAGCACGGCGAGCAGGACCGCCCGCCAATTGCGCCGCCACCAGGACCGTCCACCCGTCGTCAGGTATAGAAACACGACTGGCGGGATGACAAAGATCCCGTCGTAGTGCGCCAGCAGTGCGGTCGCAACGAAGGCCCCCGCGAGCGGTTGGTACCGTGGGGGATCCCGGCGAGTGGACAGATAGACACACAGAATTGCCAACACGGTTGCCAGCAGTACGACGCTCTGGTACTGCACGATGCGACTGAATCCCACCACGTAGCCGTTGAGCGCCAATAGCGCGGCAGCGGCCAGGCCGGCCCACTCGCCGAACGCGCGACGCGCCAGGACGTAGCAGGCGATGACGGCGAGGATACCCGCCAGGGCGAACGGTAGTCTCGCCGACCATTCGGTCACCGTGCCGGATAACACCCACAATGCGCCTGGAAGTACGATCTCGGCCGGCCCCTTGCGGTGGAAGAATATCGCCTCGTCGTTCCCCTGCATCGTGCTGCCGCCGGTCAACAGGGCCATCACCTCGTCACCCTGGAACTCGGATGTCCCCAGGTTGGATAGCACGAGCAGGCAGGCGATCAGCACGATGAGGCCCAGGATCAAGCCGCTGCGCAGGGGGATCGGCCGGATTGTGTGTGGCATCTGCGGCGATTTCACCTCTCGCCACCATGCCAGTAACCAGATGAACAAGACGCAAACCGTGGTGAAGGTCAACTCCAGCGGCAAAGTGAGCTTGCCCGGAACGTATCCGGCAAGCAGGGTGACAGCGATGACGACCGGATAGCTCGCTGCCAGGCCGACGATTCCTTTCTCGAGCCAGTTCAGGTCGTCGCGGGGGCCCGACAGCAAACGCATGAGTCCGGCTCCCGGCAACACGAAAAGCAACACGTAAGCACAGGCATAACGGATTGTGGCATCCCCGCCGACGATGATGCCGAGAACCGCTAGTGCGATCAGCGGCAGGACCGTGAGCGGGCATACTGATCGGCTAGGTGCCATCGGACTGCTCCTGGCCGGCGGAGTCGATCACGACCGAGCCCAACCGCACGACGGCATTGGCCACATCCGCGTTGCCGCCGGTGATCGCCACGCGCTGCCCGTCCTCCCAGTAGTAGAGGCCGGTCTCGATCTCGTATTGGCCTGGCTCGAGCTCGGTGCCCAGCGCGAGACGAAATGGATCCCACATCGTCCTTCCGGTTGGCCAGCGGTCCGTCGGATAGCTGCCGTTCAACGGGATGATGTCCGCCTGGGCGACCGTGCGTCCGTCGCTGGCTACGACGTGGATGAACACGGAATAGCTCTTGTCGACGTAATCGTCTGCGGTCCAGAACAGGTCAATCGCGAGCTCGGAGCCGGGCGCGGCGTGAGCCGGACTTACGTCGTAGCCGAGCAGCCGCATGTGGTTGGCAAATGTCACATCGAGCGGCGAAGGGATCTCCGGCAGCTCCCGTGGCTCGTAGCGGTAGAGCTCGACACCGTCTGCTTCCAGCAGCCGTCGGTGATCGGGGCTGCGGCGCAGCATCTCGATCTGTTCCATGATCCAGGGCGTCAGCAATGGGCTGTTGGTGTCGACGAGCACGAGGTCGTCACCGCGCCACCCCGCGTGCGGGAAGAAGTGCAGGATCTCCCGCGCAGTGAAATGCGATCCCCAGAACGGCTCGGTGGACAGGGAATCATCCGGGCCGATCTGGGATTCGATGCTTGCCAGGGTCTTCGCGCGCTCGGGTGACAGTGGCGCATACTGCTCCGTGGCGACCGCCGGGTTCCACGTCCACGGTCCCCACAGAGTCGAGGCGAGCACACAGGCGGGCAGAACGAGACCTGCCAGAACGTGGCCCGGTCGCTTCCCGTTGGGATGGGTCCGTTCTCGATGAACCAGATGGCTAATGCCCAGCGTCGCGCTGAGGAAGACGAACGGAGCGAGCTTCGCCATGTGCCACGAAAACGGGGAGTATCCGGTCCGGTAGCCGGTGAAACACGCCAGGTAGTTTAGCAGCAGGCCCGGGACGGAGATCAGTAAGGAGAAGGGATCGAGCAGCGGCGTGAATAGCAGCGGAAGCAGCAGGTTGCGCACGTATTGCAGCGTCACTTGCAGAACGGCGTCCCACGGGATTGCCTGAGGCGCACCAGTTTCGGATGTGATCGCGCGCGCTAGGTACCAGGGAGGCGTCCCACGGAAGTACGGGATGATCAGCGCGGAGCTGAGCATGATCCACACGACCGACACCCCGAGAAGGACCACACCGCCGGACCGCTGTTCCCGGTGGCGCAGGATCAGGTACAACCCGAGTGCGGCCACAGTCGGGGCCAGGTGTTCGCCGCACATCAGGGCGAGTGCGACGAATACGTAACCGGTTCGGGTCTGCTTACGGAGAAAGAAATAGAACGCGAAGAGCAACAACGCCGGAAAGAGGTTATCCGGGTGGAACCCGTACATGAAGATGTTCAGGTTCATGCCCTGGATGGACGGGTAGAACAGGTAGGCAGTGCCCAACAGGACCGCCACCGTACTGCTCCTTGAGAAGTGTCTGGCCAGCAGGTAGATGGCCAGTGCGCCGCTGCCGATTCCGAGCGCCTGCACGAAGAAGAGCGTGTACACACCGGGAAGCGCGCCGTACAGCGGCAGCAGCACGATGAGGATCAGGTACATGTGTTCGGTGAAAACCGGCAAGGATTGCCCGGTGAAGCTGGATTGCAGCAATCTACCGTGATATGAGCCATACAGCGCCTGGTTGAAGATCCCCAGATCCCACATCTGCATGTGCAGCCCTTCGTACAGACGGATTTGCAGCCAAAAGAATACGATTGTATACACGGTGATCGCGAGGCATACCAGAAGTATCCCGTAGCCCCACGTGTGATTTTGGTGTGGTGAGATTCGGCCCATACTCGACGCTTTCGTCTATCTGCCTTGTATCCGATGCCCGCAAAAAAACTGCTTGACAACTTATAGGGCAAGTGTATAATATACCACGATGGTCACGTATAGGCAATTACATGTGCCGAAGTTCTGGTGACGAAAATAAGCATGCGCGTTCTCTCCAGTAACGAGTTCTCTAAACCATTTACCCCCGGGCAGTTTTCAACCATAGCGATTCTCGTGGTACTCATTCTGGCGACCTTCTTTTTGCGTACCTACCGGTTGGAGGAGACTCCCCCGGCCTTCGACTACGACGAGGCCGCACACGCCACGGACGCCGAGGAGCTGTTGCAGGGCCATCACGCGTTGTATTCCCCCAAGACGGAAGGGAACACCACATTTCTGAAGTATCTCTTCGCGCTTGCCTTCTCACTGCTGGGCGTGCAGCCTTTCGTGCAACGCCTTTTCGTCGCCTTCTGCAGCACGCTGACTATCCCGCTGACGTATGCACTGGCTGTCACGCTCTTCCGCAGCCTGGGTGCGTCCCGCGCCCGTTCGCTCGGCATTCTGGCGGCGGCCGGGTTGGCGACATCGTATTGGCACCTGAACTACAGCCGCATCGGGCTGGAGATCAACATGGTGCCGTTCTTCGCGGTGTTGTGTTTCCTCTTCCTCTGGCATGGCCTGGAGAGCGGTCGCCAGTGGCCGCTGATTGCGAGCGGTTTCTGGTTGGCCCTGGATCTGTACGTCTATCCGGGCGCGCGCTTCATTCCCGTCTTCCTGGCGCTGTTCTTCGTGTACCGCTGGTTTGCCGTCCCGCGCGACTCCACCCGCCCATTTGTCCGGCAGATCTGGCAGATGTTCGGGCCGTTGTGCGTGATCGGTGTGACCGCTATCGTCGTCTACGCGCCGATGCTCGTATTCTTCGCTTCCTACCCGCAGGGGTTCGTCGGGCGTGCGGCCGGGACGTTGTTTCTGAATCCGCGCGTCAACCTGGGAGATCCCTGGGGGGCGCTGTGGCGGGGCTTTATCGGGAACATCGGTGCCTTCGGGTTCACGAGCGACCTGCACGCCCAGGCCAACCTCGCCGGCAAGTCCATCCTGAACCCGCTATTGGCGGCGCTGTTCTGGGCGGGTATGGCGCTGAGCGTGTATCGTTTCAATAAGCCACCGTACGCCTTCTGTGTGTTGTGGTGGGCGGTGATGATCTTCCCGGTGATCATCACGCCCGACCGCGTGCCGCAGTACGGACGGATGATGAGTCTGGCGCCGGTGACGTACATCCTCGTCGCGCTCGCGCTGGAGCAGATCTGGACGACGCTGCGCCGCATGGCGCCAGGCCGCTCGCGTGCACCAGGGACGGTACTGGTGTTGGTGGTCTTGGTCCTGTTCGGCGGCACCGCCGCAACGACCTGCCGCGACTACTTCGTGCGCTGGGCGCCGGCTGATGCCACTTACCTGGCGTTCAGCGGCGAAGCGCGCGATCTGGCGCGCATGATCGACGTGACGAGCGAGCCGGACGGTGTGTTCGTCGTGCCCTGCGATGCGGAGGGAGAGACGGAGTGTGACTATTCCTACGAGTGTAATCACTTCCCACTGAGTTTTTTCCACCGGATGGGCGGTGCCAAGACCGATCTGCAATACGTGTTCATGTACGAGCCGGATATCCCCGGACGGATGACGGAGATCGTGCGGGGAAAGCGCATCGTCCATTTGGTTGCGCTGGAAAAAGGCAAGCGAAAGTTTCTCTATCCCGAGGCGGATCCACGGAACCTGCTCCAGTTCCTCCTGGAGAGCGCGGGCACGCTGGAGCGCGTCGAAGCCTTTCCGTACTACCGCGTCCTGACGTATCGTCTGGCAGCGGATCGCACGTCGTTCGCGTGGCCGGCCGCTCTGCGGCGATATGGCGTGGATTTCGGCGGGCAGCTCGAGTTGGCCTCCGGTGCGTACGGTGGGGCGGTCGACGGCGCGCTTGATCCGGCTCCGCTGGTGGAGTCGGGCGGCAAAGCGTGGGTGCTGCTGAAATGGGAGCTGCTCGGTGCGGTCACGGACAACCTCCGTGCGTCGCTCCGGCTGGTCGATGCCGACGGGCACGTCATCGACCAGCTCGACCACGTGCTGTTCGGCGCGAGCCGGCAGGGTACCAGCCAGTGGACTGTCGCCGAAGCACCCGTGTCCGACTTCTACCTGTTGCCCATCGCCAGCACGACGCCGCCCGGTGACTACCAGCTTCAGATCGGCCTGTACACCCCCGCGCTGGAGATGCTTCCTGTGGGTGGGCGTCCCATGCAGTTTACCGCGTCGCTGGGATCGCTCGAAGTGGTCGCGCCGGACCGCTCCACAGCAGCGGCCGGTGAAATCGAGGTCGCGTACCGGTTGGACGCCGCACTCACACCGGAGATTGCGCTGCTTGGGCATGACCTGGAACTGTCCAACCCCTTCGCACCCGGCCAGAAGGGCACGGTCTTGCTGTACTGGCACGTGACAGGGTCACCGGCGCGCGATCTGCAGTGGCGTCTCACGCTGCAAGACGACGGGGGAACGGAGTGGCCACTATTGGCGACTGCAAGGCCGCTTGGTGCCGGCTTCCCGACGTCCTCGTGGAAGCGCGGAGAGGTGTGGGGCAAGAGCTACGACTTCATGGTGCCTCCGCACGCCCCCGGTGGGTCGTACCACGTCGTCGCACAGTTGAGCGCGACGAATGGCGCGCCGGTGGGCACGCCGGTGGTGCTCGGAGAGATCGAAATCGCCGGCAGGCCGCGGGCCTTCGTTGCGCCAGACGTCACCCGTACAAAAAACATCGAATTTGGCGGGGAGATGCGTCTGCTGGGCTACGATCTGGACGCGAAGCAGTGGGCACCTGGTGAGGATGCAGCGCTGGTTCTGTACTGGGAGGCGCTGGCGGAGATGCAAACGAGCTACACGGTCTTCGTCCACGTGCTGCGCGGCGCTCGGGTCGTGGCGCAACATGACGCCGTGCCTGGAGAGGGCACGCTGCCGACCACAGGTTGGCTGCCCGGCGAGTTCGTTTCCGATCGGATCGTCGTGCCGTTACCCGGCGACCTGCAGCCGGGCCGCTATGCACTTGTGATCGGTGTGTACGATGCCGCCAGTGGGGAGCGCCTGCCTGTAACCGACGCCGCGGGACAACCGCTCGGTGACCATCTGCTGCTGGATGAGATCGCGGTCGGGGATGGCCTGGTAGACACTGAAGGATAGCGGCTACTGCACGGCGATGTCGGTGAGGATGACGCTGTCATCGCCGGCGTTGTGTTCCTGCGGCACCAGCCGCGCACCCGTGTTCGGCGCGTACAGCCCGACGCGCAGCGGATGCTGTCCCGCTGGCGTGTCCGGTCGCGTGTCCAGCCGGTGGCGGTCGATCACGATCTGTCCGGGTCGCCACAGCGCTGTCGCCAGACGGTTGCACACCGGAGCCCCATCCGCCTGACCCCATAATTCACCTTCGCCCAATTGCACGAACACATGGTAGTCTTGCGTGAGCGGCGCCTGCGTGCTCCAGTATAGCGTCAGCGGCAAACTCTCACCCTGAGTTAACGGTGCGTCGTGCGGCATCGCGTCGAACAGATCGTATCCGAGGAGGGTGATCTGGTCGCCGAAATTTACACGCATTTCCTGAGCGGGCGTGCTGTTCTGCACGAAGCGAGCGGGTGCCGTGTCACGATCGAAGGCAGCTTCGACAGCCGACACGGCGATCTCCTGTACCGCGGCGGATGCCGCCGCCATCTCCGATTTCGCCGTGTAGATGCTCAGCCGCGGCGTTCCGTCGACGGTGATCACCGCGGTTCGCACATACCCTTCGGCGACGAGCTCCTGCGGGACGGGCACGGCGTCCCACGGGTTCGCGGCGATGAAGTAGTGCTGCGCGTCCGGAGTGCACGAGGTCGGTGCGAAGTGCGTGTACCACAGCGCCACCCATTCCTCTTCGTTGGTGGCGAAGTCGCCTGCCAGCGTACCCGTGGCATACGCCTCCCCGACCGCCTTCCAGCCCGACTTGTGCGGGAAGCCGAACAGTCCGACCTGTGGGAGCGGGTTGACCGGTCGCCAATACAGCGGGACCGGCTTGTCCNNCGCACGAAGACCAGGTACGGGTAGCAGGCCAACACGACCGCGATGACCGCGAGTGCGGGGTATATGGCGATTGCTGCTGCCTTGCGCCGCTTCACGAGGCCGGTCATCCAGGCGCCCACGGGGTCAAGGGCGGAGGCGGTCAGCAGAAGGAGTGGCGGCATGATGACGTAGATGTGCGACAGGGGCAATGCGAGCACGAACAGGTACGGCAGCATTGTCGCGCCGAGCCACAGCCACACGACGCGGATCGCCCGGCCTGATGCCGGCGAGAGCCAAGCGAGCAGAATGGCGACGGCATACGGCACGATCGCGAGATTGACCCGGACGGCCTGCCACCGGTCGGGCTGGTATACCGTTGCGAGCATCAGCACTGTGAGCAGGGCGGCAAGAATCGTCCCCCGCGGCAACCGGCGCAACGCGCCCCACAGAGCGCAGAGGAAGCCAAGCACGAGCAGTGCTGTGGAGTAGGACGCGTTGTAGATCGTTCCGGACGTCAGGAAGAAGGCGATGTGATTGTTCAGGATGTTACTGCCGACGCGCGAGCCGCCCAGATAGCTCAGCATCTGCGCGAACTGCACGTCCCGTGACAGCGGAATGTAGAATGCGGCGACGGGTAGCACGAGGAACACCACTGCCAGCCCGGCGCTGCGCCAGCGCTGCCCGGTGCTCCCGCCACCCTCGCGAAAGCGCAGCAACCACAGCCACATGACGACCGGCACGACCAGCAGTGCGTCGAAGTGCGCCAGCAGCCCCACGCCGAGGAATAGCGCGCTGAAGAACTGGAAGACGTCCGCCCGATCTTCCAACGCACGGTACGCCGTGTACACAGCGAGCACGCTCATCAGGACGACCAGGCTCTGATATTGGACGACGCGCGAAAAGCCAACGAAGTAGCCGCATACGGCGAACAGGAAGGCGGCGATTGCCCCTGTGCGCGGTCCACGCAGCCTCCGGGCGAGGAGATAGACGGCCAGGACGGCCGTCCAGCCGGCCAGCGCGAACGGGAAGCGCGCCACCCACTCGTTGAGCCATCCGGTCAGCGCCCACAGATCGGCGGGCAGAATGATCTCCGCCGGGCTCTTGCCGTGGAGGAACAGGACATCACTCTCACCGACGAGCGACCGTGCCGCGCTCCACGTGACCAACGCTTCGTCGCCCTGGAACTCCGCGTAGCCGAGGTCTATGAAGCGATAGGCGGCTGCCAGCACGAGGATAGTGAGCAGCACGGCGAGCAACGTGCGTGACGAGACCTGCGATTGTATGGTCGGAACCGCCACCTGCGAAACCCGTCTGCGGCGCCACCATGCCAACGCCGCGAGGACGCCAATTGTCCCGTCGCACGCGACCAGGATGTGAGCGCGCGAAACCGGGCCGGGGAGGTAGTGCACTGCCAGCCCGGTCAATGTCGTACAGACAATGCTCAGTCCGACGCATAGGACGATCCTGTCGAGCCAGCGGTGCAGCACATCAGAGCCGGCAGGATCCCTGATCTCATGGACGAGCCAGGATTTGGCCGTCCAGCCGGGCAGCACGAACAGCAGCAGGGCAGCGCCGAGCACGGCGGGCCACTGCAACCCCGCGACGACCAGCACGTTGGCTGCGAGCGTTGTGGCGAGGATGAGCCACAATTCGCCGCCGGTGCGCGCACGCCCGATCGGCCTCGTGCTCCGTCGTGCTTCGCTCATCGAATCTGTACCTGTTCGTCCAGGATGATGTGATCGCCGCTGGCGCCCGTTCCCTCCTCCGACACGGGGAGTCTCTCGCCTGTGGCCGGGTCATACATGCCGATTTCCAGCGTGTAGTCGCCAGGCTGGAGATCGGCGCCGAGCGGAATCTCCACACGGTCCGCGATCACTTCGCCTTCGATCCAGCCGGAGGTCGGCGCTTCTCCGTTACCGGGCACCAGGTCGCGTTGCGCGCACACCCGCCCGCCGGTGTCCAGCACGTGGACGAAGACCGAATACGACGTTTCCATCCGCGCGACGGCCTGCCAATACAATACCAGCCCCAGAGTGTCGCCCGTCCGGAGGTTCTGCGCGGCGAGGTCGTAGCCGAGGAAGCGCACTCCGTCGCCGAGGGACGATCCGGACGGGTGCGCGATCTCGGGGATGTCGAATGAGCGGGGCCGCCCCGCGACCTTCAGGCGACCGAGAGCAAACTCAGACGCGGTGATGGTGCCGTCCGGGTCCGTCACGGCCAACACGAGATTGTATTCCTCCGGCGCCAGGTCGGGTGGGATGCGCAGGTCGTACAGGCCGCGCCAACCCTCACCGGTCCGCCAGCGGTCAGTCGGGTAGCCGTCCCCAAGCGGACGCGCGAACGGCCAGAGCTCGGTCCGGCCGTTGTCACCGCGTAGTGCCACGGAGACCCGCAGATCTGCCTGGGGCGATGAGTCCACCTGCCAGTACAGGGTCATTGTCGGCGAGTCGCCGGGGGCGTACGGCCGCTCGAGATCCAAATCGAGGCCCGCCAGCACGATGCCATCGCCTACGTCGATGTCCAAAGGCACAGGAATCGACGCGCTGTCGACAGCCACAGGCTCTGCCGGCGGCACGATGTGCAACGTCCCCAGCAGTGCGGTGGTCACCCCCGTGCCCGCGAGTGGAAGCGGCTGCAGGGTCTGCGCATCGTAGACGAGCGCGCGCAGCACGTAGTCGCCGGGCGGTGTCCCAGCCGGAACCCGCAGCAGATAGTAGTCGCTGACAGGTTCACCGACGGGCCAGGTACCGGTGCGCATGTGCCACTCGTGGATCAGGTCGCGGTCCGTGCGGGCGATTGCGTGACCTGTGGCGTCCTCCAGGATGATCGAAGTGCGATAGTCGTTTGCCGAAGTTCCCCGCTTCTCCCAGTCGAGCATGAGCCAGATCGAGCCGACGGATGGCACTGAATGCCCCTCGTCGAGTACCACCGAGCCGGCGTTGCCGTATGCGGCAGAGCGCAGCGCGATCTCACCCCCGAAATCGGCGCCCACAAGCTCGTAGCCGACGGGACGTGTGAAATCCACGCTCGCTGCGGGCAGCTCGTAGGTGGCGATGTCGTAGGCCGGGAAGGATCGCATGCCCACCTGCCTGCCGAATTTCTCGAGCAGCATGTCCACGTAGCCCTTCGGGTCGGCTTCTTTGTGCTTGTCCATCTTCCACCTGACCAGATGGATTACCGTCTTACCCTGGCCCGCCTCGGTCAGCCGGGCGGGCACGTTGGTTTCTTGCATGGGGATGTAGCGGTAGGGCGCGCCGTCGCGCAGCAGGAAATCCAGAGTGTAATGTGGGTAAAACTCGGCGGCGCGGATGTCCCGTGGGATCACGTACGTCGCATTGGGATCGTCCTCAGCGCGGATCTGCTCCGCGAGCTCGACGGCGTAGCCGTCGAATGCCATGTAATGGGCGTCGCTCTTCGCCCACACGTCGAAGTAGTCGTGATAGGTCGATAACCCGGTCAGGGCGAAGAGCACGGCGACTGCCGGCCACACGCCGACGCGGATGATGCGCACTGCCCACTGCTGCCAGGCCGGTGACGTCTCCGGATACCCGACGGTGTGACGCAGCTCCGCCGCGGAACAGGTGAACCACACGTGCCGGCCCAGACACGAGAGGCGTTCGAGCAGGTCGCCGAGCGTGACAAGCGCGATTGCCGGAAAGATGTAAGCGACGCATGCCGTGATCATCATCCGTGAATAGTGCGGGCTCCGCTCGGGTGTGATGACCGCCGGCAGGAGCAGCGTGAACCAGGTCAGGAAGATGAACAGGTATGGCAGGCGGCGGATGCGCACGAGGGTCAGCAGGACGCCCAGCCAGAACAGCACGGCCAGCACGGGATTCAGGATCGACTTGCCCGGCAGGTTCGCCAGCCAGTTTACGTCGGCGGTGAATCCGAACCCGCCAAAGGTGCCCCACGCGCTGCGCCACAGCGTCCCCCAGAAGTCGCCCTGATTCATCGTCGGGTTGAATATCGACGTGACGGCCGATCTACCCAGGAAATCGCTCGGGTGGAGGGCGAAGTACACGCCCATCGGCGCATAGGTGACCAGGGCGGCAATTCCGATGATGAACAGCGGGCGGAAGGAGTCCAGGAAGTGCCGCACGCGAGTCGTGCCACTGGCCGTAGCCGCTCGGGATGTGGCGGCCCAACGAATGATGAAGAACAGCACGACGGGGATGGGCATGAAGCGGGCGGGCAGATGGCTATACGGATTGATACCCATCCACACCCCGCTCAACACGAAGTCGATGGTCTGGTTCGTGTGCAACCCGCGCCACAGGAACAGGAATGACAGAGCGGCGAAGAATGGCGTCATGCCCACTTCCAGCCCGATGCGGCTGTAGTTGACGTGCCAGAACGACGTCGCCAGTCCCAGCGCTGCCAGTGCCGCCAGCCACGTCCGTCGCCTCTCGCCTTCCTCGCGGAACATTTCGCGCACCATCAGGTACGTGACCGCGATGGTGGCGATGCCGATCACTGCGCTGAGCAGGCGTTGTGCCAACGCGCTCGGTCCCAACAACACGAAAACGCCGGCGGTGCAGTACATGAAGAACGACTCCACGCCCTGCAGTTTCGGTGAGAAGAGCGTGTGATGCCCGGCGAGGATGTCGAGTGCATCAATGGCGTGGGCCGCCTCGTCGAAATTGAAGCCTGGTGGGACTTGATTCAGCCGGTAGAGGCGGAAGAAAGCGGCCAGCGCGACGATGAGCACTGGAATCGCCCATTCCAGCCATTTCCAGCGTGTCCCGGCCCGTTGCTCCGAAATCATAACCTGCTTTGCTGGCATCATCCTACTCCACCGTGACTGCTTCCAGCGCGACGTAATCCCCGGCCGGGCGTCCCGCGTCGCCGGAGACGGGCAGTCGCTGTCCGGTGAACGCGTCGTAGATGCCGACTACGGGCGTGTATTGTCCGGCAGCAAGATCCACGCCGAGCGGGACCGCGAGCCGGTCGGAAATCACTTCGTCCGGTGCCCAGCCGGTCGTCGGCAGTGTGCCATCCCCAGGGATCGCGTCCCGCTGTGCCCGCAAGGTCCCGTTCTCGTCGAGAAGCTGCACGAACGTCGTGTAGCTGGTGTCCATCGTAGCGAGCGCCTGCCAGTGGAGCACGACTGCAAGCTCTCCGTCGGGTTGGAGCGGTCCCGGATACACATCGTAGCCCAGCAGGCGGATCTTGTCACCGAAATCGGCGCCGATGGTGTGATCCATGGCCGGCATCTCGAAATGGCGCGGACGACCGGCGACGTCGATCGCGCCGAACGCGACCTCGCTCCCAACCCGCTGACCCACGTCGTTGGTGAAGTGCCCGACGGCGTCGTAGGTACCGGTGGGCACATCCACCGGCACGCGGAAATCGTACAGTGCCTTCCAGAGTTGTCCCGCAGTCCATTGAGACGTGGGGAATTGCGCGCCCAGCGGCGGAACTGCCTGGATCAACAGCCATTCGTGCCCGGCGTCGCGCAGCGTCAGGTGCCAGTCGAGGTCGGTGGCTGGCGTACCGGTGACATGCCAATAGAGGGCCATCGTGCCCTGCCCGCCGGGCGAGTAGGGCTGGGAACTGTCCAGGTCGTACCCGGCGATGGCGATCTCGGGTGTGATGGTCGCGCTTAGCGGCGAGCCGGCTTCGATTTCCACCGTTGCGGAGATGGTCTGCGGCGGAACGATCTGTACGCCTCCGAGCGTGGCGGATACGGCGCCCGCCACGCCGTCCACGGGCAGCGGGGCAAGCGAATCGGGCGAATAGACCACGACCTCGATGGTGTACTCACCAGGTGGCGTCGTGTAGGGAATGGGTAGCAGGTAGTAATCCGGCACGGTTCCGTCTTTCGGCTTCCACCGCGTGGTCGGATCCTGCGTGTTGTCCTGCAGGGGGTGGTCGCGCTGGGCAATCAAATGACCTGCGCCATCACGCAAGCGCAGCGAGGCTTTGTAGTTCTCACCGGCCTCGCCCAGCGCTTCCCATTCGAGCAATGCCCAGAGGATGCCGCCGGACGGCACGCGCTGCGCCGTGCTGGTCGCCGGGCCGGACGCGTCACCAAACGCCGCGGTCCGCAGGCGCAACTGCCCACCAAAGGCAGCGTCCAACCGTTCAGCGGATGCAACAGCGGTGAAGTCGGTGCCGGGCGATGGCAGGCGATAGTGGCGGATGTCGTATGCCGGGTACGTCTCGACGGCTTCCAGTCGCCCGTACCGCTCCAGCAGGAAGTCCAGGATGCGTTTCGGATCGGCTTCTTCGATCTCGAATTTGCGTTTCCCGATCTTCAGGTGGATCAGCTTCACCAGGGTCTTATCGGCGCTGACCTGCGTCAGCTTTTCGGGTACCTCCCATTCGTTCATGCGGATCGCGTAGTAGGGTACCCCATCGCGATGGCAGAAGTCCAGCGTGTAGTAGTCGCACGCCGGCGGGCGCGTGTTGCACGGCAAAACGTAGACCGCGTCCGTGGAGGTGTCCGCGTTCATCAGGTCGGCCAGTTCGACGGTGGGACCGTAGAAGTCCTCGTAGGTGTTGCGGCTCGTGGCCCAGGTGTAGAAATAGTCCTGATATGCCGAAACGGCGGAGGTCCCGTAAGCGAGCACGATTGCTCCGCCCAGGATGATCCGGACGGCCCGGCACAGCGGTGGTTTGGTTGCCGTCAGACGGGTCAGTCCATGCCAGAGCTGATCGAGAGTGACCGCGATCAGGATGTA